>JAHEME010000080.1 GCA_024643825.1 Chloroflexota bacterium
ATCACTCCGGCATCGGGGAACTGGATAAGGGGGCGGCATTGCTGGAAGGCGCGATGGAGGTGTGGACGAAACTGGGGGATACGCGCCGCTGGCAGGAATCGCTAACTCTGTGGGGAATGACTGAGTTTGCGCGGGGCAACCTGGAACGATCTGAACAACAGCGGCGTGACCTGTTTGAATCGGGTGTGAAGACGGACAGCGATCAGGCCAAAGTATGGGGGGCGCTGGGGTTGGCGGAAATCGTGCTGCGGCGGGGCGAACACCGCAAGGCATACGAGCAGATCGAGGAAGCACAGAAATCGCCCGAAGGGATTCGGCTGGTCGAGAAAATCTGGCTGCATGGGATGCTGGCGTTGGTGCTGCTTGAGATGGATGAGACCGAAGATGCTAGAGAACATGCTCTGCAATCGCTCAAATTGAGTCTGGGATCATCGCCGAATGGGTATTATGCGCTGGAGGGGTATTCCGGGGCGGCAGAAGTTCTGCTGGCCCTATGGGAGCAGGATCAGAACGCAGAGAACTGGCGCAATGCCCAGCGCGGGTTGCGGTCAATGAAAAAGTTTGGTTCGGTGTTTCCTATCGGAGAAGCGCGGGCGCTGACGTGGGCGGGTCGCGCGAAGGCGTTGAAAGGCGACTTCGCCGGAGCAAAGGTTCTATGGGAGAAGGCGTTGATTAGCGCGGAAACGTATCATGTGCCCTATGAGCGCGGGTTGATTCCGTATCACGGCGTGGCTAGTCTGCCCGTCGGAGACTCGGATCGGGATCGGATGCTGGCGCAGGCGAAGGCCGCGTTTGAGGTGATGGGGACTCCGTATCTGCTGGCGAAGGTGGAGGCGGAAGCCGTCCGAAAATAGGTAACTCCATGGTGGGTTCCCGGCAATGGAATTGCCGGGCTAAGAAAATGATGTCCAATGAATTGGACAGGTCAACGACTCGCCGAAGGAAAAGGAAAGACTATCCTTCGAGGAGTTCCATGTTGGCGAAGCTCGCCATAAGGCGTTTGAGTCCGGCCTCCTCGAAGACCACGCTGACTTCTTCGTCGTTTCCGCTGCGGCGGCTTTCGATGACGATGCCCTCGCCGAAGCGTGCGTGAAAGACTCGCTGACCGGATTTGAACTGCTGCCCGGCGGGGCTCGCGGTGGAATCGTCTTCGCTGATGCGCGGGGGGCGGCTGCTCTTGCCCCAGGTGGTCTGATGGCGGTAGGACTGGCTCATACCCGCGCCGCGCGTAGTACTCAGCAGGTGGGCGGGAATGTCGTCGATGAAGCGGGAGGGGAGGCTGAGATCGCTCTTGCCCCACACCGTTCGCTGAAACGTATGGAGAAGGTATAGGCGCTGGCGCGCTCGCGTCATGCCGACGTACATCAGACGGCGTTCTTCTTCCATTTGCTCCAGGTCATCGAGCGAACGGGAATGCGGCAGAACACCCTCTTCTAACCCTACTAGCAGCACCACATCGAATTCAAGGCCCTTGGCGGAGTGCAGCGTGAGCAGTGTCGGCGCGTTGGTGGCTTCGGTGAGGTCGTCTACTTCGGAGACGAGGGCGATTTCCTCCAGAAACTCTACCAGAGGGATGTCCTCGACTTCGTTGGTGAGCTTGAGCATCTCGAGTACGTTATCGATACGATCCTGGCCCTGGTCGGTTCCATCGTCGAGGGATTCGAGGAACCCGGTTTCGTCGAGGATCAACTGCAAGAGCCTGCCGAGCGGAGTCGATTCGGCGACGCTGCGCCACCCGGCGAGGAGGTGGGCAAACCCGGTCAGCGCGGAGCCTGCGCGGCCACCGATCAGGTTAGCGTCCGGGGAATCGGCGAGATGGAGGAGCGCCGCGCCTGCGGAAACGCCCTGCGAATCGGCATAGACATCCAGCGTGGCGACGGTCTTGTCGCCGATGCCGCGCGGCGGCGTGTTGATAACTCGGCGTAGGCTCACACGGTCATCAATATTATGCACCAGGCGCAAATAGGCGATGGTGTCTTTGATCTCGCGGCGGGCATAGAATCGGGTAGCGCCGACCAATTTGTAGGGCAGGCCGGATCGGATGAAGGTTTCTTCCAGGGTGCGGGATTGGGCGTTGGTACGGTACATCACCGCGCAGCCGCCGGGTTCGACTTCGTGGGTGGCGACGAGGGTGGCTATCGTATCGACCACGAACTGGGCTTCGTCGCGCTCGTCGTAGGCCTCATACAGAATGATAGTCGGCCCAGCTTCCTTCTCGGTGAAGAGCTTCTTCGGGGTGCGCTGCTGGTTGACATCAATGACCGCGCGGGATGCTTCCAGAATGGTCTGGCTGGATCGATAGTTCTGCTCCAGCAGGATGGTGGTGAGTTCCGGGTAATCGGATTTGAGGCGGAGCACGTTCTTGTAGTCCGCGCCGCGCCAGCGATAGATGGATTGGTCTTCATCGCCCACACAGAATAGGTTTTTTCGCAGGCCGGAGAGGTGGCGGACGATTTCATACTGGGCCGCATTGGTATCCTGAAATTCATCGACGAGTACATGATCGACGGTGTTCTGATAGCGGAGGAGTACCTCGCAATTGGTGCGGAACATCAGGGCCGTGTGCAGGAGGAGATCGTCGAAGTCAACGGCATCGGCTGTGAGAAGGCGGATGCGATAGGCTTCGTAGGCGCGGTGGATGATCTCATCGAAGTAGCTGTTGGGGCGGAAGGTCTCCGGGGTGATCAGGTCGTTCTTGAGCGTCGAGATGCGGTTGAGGAGCTTATCCGCCGAATAGCGTTTTTCGTCGAGGCCAAGCTCGGTGGTGATGATCTCCTTCATCAGGGCAAGCTGGTCGGAGGTATCGTAGATCACGAACTCGCGCGAGACGGGCAGATGGGCGGCTTCACGGCGCATGATGGTGGCGCACGTTGCGTGGAATGTGCCCATCATGAGGCCCTTTGTACCATTCGCGCCGGGTTCCTTCTCCATCATGTTTTCGATGCGCGAGCGCATCTCGCGCGCGGCCTTGTTGGTGAATGTCACCGCGATGATGCGCCAGGGCGGGACGCCGTGATCCTGAATCAGGTAGGCAACGCGGCGGGTGAGGACACGCGTTTTGCCGCTGCCCGGCCCGGCCAGAACCAGCACGGGGCCATCGGGCGCGGTGACGGCTTTGATCTGCGCTTCGTTGAGACCTTCGAGGAGTTCCACGTATATCCTTCTTCGCTGTGTATGCGGGGTGAAGATTTTACCATGCGTAGATGGGCATCCCCAACCACAGGAAGAATATCGAAGCCCAGCCAGCGCCGGGTTGCCACGATTACCACTAAGAATCGGGATGGATGTCTTCTTCGACCAGCACAATATCAAGGGCATGGAGCAGCGACAACGCTTCGGGTAGAGAAAACCGAGTTTGCTTGAGCGTGTTCAGTGAGGCGTTGATCGCATAGTTGAAGGCTCCGGTGAAATCGGCTTCAGTGAGATCAGTGTGGAGGAAGCGGGTATCGGTGAGGTCGGTTCCCCGGAAATTGGCGTTGGTTAGGTCGGCTTCGGCGAAGTCTACGTGTCGGGCGATGCAATCGGAGAGTTGGAGATCGTGCAATTTCAGACCGATGAACGTGGAGTAGTTGAGTACACAGCGATCCGTGAAATGGATTGAGTTCAGCAGACCTTCTTTTGCCCAGGCGGCTTCTGCCCAATTCACTGCGATGACCTGCGACCTCTCGAACCGGACTTCACGGAACGAGCTATCGGTGACGCGTATCTGGTTGATGTCGCACTCGCGGAACGTGCATTCATAGAGGCGGCACTGGTTGAGGATGGTTTCGGTGAAGCGGCACTTGAGGAAGGTGCAGTCATAAAATTCGAGTTTGGTTAGCTCGATGTCACCGAACTCCTGCCCCCGGAAGGTCTCGCTGCTGTATTCGCTTTGATGTCCTAACAATGTGATTCGTCCTATTCAATCGCATCAAAGAATGATAACTGGCGAGGTGGGCGTTTGCCATCGAGCAGAATGAAGGGGGCGGCGCGCCCTGCCCCGGTGACACCAATCTTGCGGAGATCGCTTACTTCCGAGAGCCGCCCATATCGACGTGCCCGGAGGATGGCATCGGCACTCCTGGGACCAATGCCGGGGATGCGCATCAGGTCGCGGCGGGTGGCTTGCATCACTTCGACGGGAGCTTCGTGCAGATGCTCATCAGCCCACGCGCGTTTCGGGTCTACATCCAGCCGCAGATTGCCTTCACCCTCAAAGGGTAACTCTTCCACATCCCAGGCATAGTCTCGCAGGAGGAAGCTGGCCTCGTAGAGGCGACGTTCCCGAATGGCGGGGACAGCGGCTACATTCTCGAAGGGAGTTTCGATCACCGGGTTGAAGCGGGAATAGTATGCGCGTCGCAGCCCGGTTTGTGTGTAGAGGTGATCGGTCATGGAGAGCAGTTCGAGGTCGGTATCGCCAACGGCCCCCACGACAAATTGAGTCACGGCCCCGGCGCGGATGCTGCCGGGCGCTTCGTGGTGCGCCTTCTCACGGATTTCGTGCGCCCAGCACAGGCGGGTGAGAAGCTGTTCCTCGAAGTTCTTCTTCGGCGCAAGCTGATCGAGCCGGGTTTCGTTGGCTCCTTCAAGGTTGATCGAGATGCGATCGGCAAGCTGCATGGCGCGCACCAGTTGATCATATTCTGCGCCGGGCATGATCTTCAGATGCACGTAGCCTTCGTAAGCGTATTTGTGACGGATGATCTCCACGCAATCGAGAATCTTATCCTGTGCTTTGATACCGCCGCCGATGATGCCGGAGGAGAGGAAGATGCCATCAACCAATTTGGCGCGGACGAGGGAATCGAAGGCGTGGGCCAATTCTTCTGGCTTGAAGGTGACTCGGCGCATGGCGGCGCGACCTGCCCGGAAGGGGCAATAGTAGCAGTTGAGTTCGCAGGCGGTGGTGATCATGGCCCGCAGGATGGGTTTCTGCCCGTGCGGGGTAGCGACCTCGGTGATGCACGAGAGCACGCCCTTGATGTTGAGGGGCACGTTTTGCTGTTCCAGCGTCAGGGCGGCATGACTTTCGGCTGCTGGGTTATCGCCAGCACGTTCGTAGGCGTTGGCATCAGCAATCTGGGCTAACTTCACAAAGGCATCGGGGGCAATGCGGATGTCCATATCTCCAGTATACGAACATTTGTTCGGTTCGTCAACGGCAAAAAAGCCCGGTACGAAAGCTCCGTACCGAGCACAATTCGATCTGCTATCTCTATGCCATCGATTCGACCATACGCTCGCGGCGTTTGACATCCTTGATGCGCGTCTCGTTGTTCAGAATGCGCTTGCGGATGCGGAGTGAGTCGGGCGTGACTTCGAGGAGTTCGTCCTCCGCCAGAAAGTCGATGGACTCATCCAGGCTCATCAGGCGCGGCGGCGTGAGGCGAATGCCTTCGTTCTCCATCTTGGCACGGTGATTGGTCAGGTGCTTGGTCTTGCACACATTGATCGGCAGGTCTTCGGCGCGGATGTTCTCGCCTACGACCATACCCTGATAAACTTCGGTGCCGGGGCCAATGAATAGAGACCCGCGAAGTTGGGCGTTATCCAGCCCGTAGGCGACGGCTGTGCCGTCCTCGAATGCCACCAGGCTGCCAAACTGCCGCCCTGGGATCGGGCCTGCCAGCGGCTCAGCGCCATAATACAAGCTGTGGATCGTGCCCATGCCACTGGTGGCGGTCATGAAGCGGGCGCGAAATCCGAGCAGCCCGCGTGTGGGAACCAGATATTTGAGGAACGTCGTACCATGCTCGCTGGACATATCGAGCATCTGACCGCGCCGCACGCCAAGCAGTTCGACGACGGTTCCGATCATGTCGTCGGCGACTTCGATGTGTACTTCCTCGACGGGTTCGAGTGTCTCGCCTGTCTCCGGGTCGGTGGTGTAGATCACTTCGGGCTTGGAAACCTCAAACTCGTAGCCCTCGCGCCGCATGGTCTCGATCAGGATGGCGAGGTGAAGCTCGCCGCGCCCACTGACCGTGAAGCGGTCGGCCTGATCGGTATCGGTGACGCGCAGCGCCACGTTGTGGCGGGTCTCTTCGTAGAGACGCTGGCGCAGGCGGCGGGAGGTTCCCCACCCGGATTTGCCTTCGCGCCCGGCAAACGGCGATGTATTCACACCGAACGTCATGCGGACGGTCGGCTCCTCCACGCTGATGCCGGGTAGCGGTTCGGTGACTGCGGGGTCGGCGATGGTATCGCTGATGTGCAGTTCATCCAGCCCTGCGAACGCAAGAATATCGCCTGCCGTTGCTTCTTCGACTTCCTGACGCTCAAGGTTGTGGAAGGTGAACAGATACTCGACTTTGCCGGAAATGCGCTCTCCGTTTGGAGTGATGCGTACGACGTTCATCCCGCGCTGAATCACGCCAGACTGCAAGCGGCCTACCCCGATCTGACCCTTGTAATTGTCGTAGTCCAGGGTGGTGATCAGCAGACGCGCCGGGGCATCCGATTCGATTAACGGACCGGAAATCTTCTCTATGATGGTTTCAAACAGCGGCGTGAGGTCGTCTGTGAGTTCATCGGGGGAATGCCCCGCGCGGCCTTCCAGCCCAATAGCGTATACCACAGGGAAGTCGGCCTGCTCATCACTGGCTCCGAGTTCGATGAACAGATCAAAGGTCTCATTGAGTGCCTCGGCGATGCGGGCATTGGCGCGTTCGATTTTGTTGATCACCACGATCACCCTTAGGCCGAGGGTCAGCGCCTTACGCAGCACGAAGCGGGTCTGCGGCATCGGGCCTTCGCTGGCATCGATCAGCAGCAGCGCTCCATCGACCATATTCAGGACGCGCTCAACCTCGCCGCCGAAATCGGCGTGACCGGGGGTATCGACGATATTGATCTTGACGTCGCCCCAGGTGACGGCTGTATTTTTGGCAAGGATCGTAATCCCTCGCTCCCGTTCGAGCGCGTTGGAATCCAGGATGCGCTCCCCGGCAGTGGCGGCGTCGCGAAAGACGTGCGACTGTTTAAGCATGCCATCGACCAGGGTGGTCTTTCCATGGTCGACATGGGCGATAATAGCGATGTTGCGAATATCTTTGCGTTCTTGAAGCACACGACACCTTTTCTTAAAACTGGTAGAGGCATCCGTGAGGATGCCCCGCATTTCATTCCTGTTGAATCATCCGTGGTCAACAAAATAGATTATAGCGAGGAGTAGGCATCTTTGATAGGGGGACTCTGATCCCAGCTTCGCGATGTCTGAAAATCTTCTACCAGTGCTGACTATGCGGCCCTCGATTCTCTACGCGGCATAGTTTGCGGCATTCGGGCTTGTAGCAGTGGGGTTGGGCGTCGTGGGGCGACGGCGAGCCAGTTCGCTCGCATAGCGCTTCCCCAACGTGGCGGCATGTTCTGCTGCCCAGTCTGTCAGGCGCGTTTCCCCGGCGGGGGGAGCATCCACATAGAGGAGGTTGCTGGTCAGCCCGATGATCTCCTCACGGGTGATAGTCACGTCGTTCATCAGCATACCAATGATGCGCCCAATGGTGTAGCCCAGACCGTGCGGGATTCCGATCACGGGGCGGGGTTTACCGATGATCCGGCCCAGCATCTGTACTAATTCGCGATACGTGAAAGTCTCCGGTCCAATGGCATTGACGACTACATTCGCCTCGCTCAGGCTCTGCTCAACAGCCAGACGGGCAAGGTCATCCACATAGATGGGCTGAAGGCGGTAGGAGCCGTCGCCGAAGACGCCGAAGACCGGGAAACGGCGCAGCATCCAGCAGATATTGTTGATGAGGATATCCTCCTTACCGAACAGTACCGTCGGTCGTAGGATGGCATACGATAGGCCCGACTCGATCAGTGCGGTCTCAAGCTGCGCCTTGCCCCGGAAGTAAGGCAGTGGCGATTCGGGATCAGGATTCGTGATGCTGACATGCACCACGCGCCGGACGCCTGCCGACCGCGCTGCCTCAAACAGCCGCTGGGTATTCTCGACCGCTGCCGCGTGGGTGAAACGAGCGTGATCGAAGCGAACCCAGTAGGTGTTGATCAACCCATCGACGCCCTCCAACGAATGCACGAGCGCCGCTGGATCGTCGAAGCGAAGCGGGTAGGCCATGATCTTCTCGGTTAACGGATCGGATCGATTGGTCGAATTGGTCAATGTGATGACGGTATGCCCGGCATCCAGCAGCCGATGGGCGATGTATTTGCCAGAATATCCGAATGCTCCGGTGACTGCGTAAGTGCTCATGATGTATACCTCATAGAGAAAGAATAGGATCGTTCGTACAGTAAGAACAGGTGGAATTTAGGTCTCAGGGGTTAGAAAGACGTTTTCCATGATATCTGCCAGACGCGCTAATTGCTGCCCGGCGAAAGGTAGTGCCAGTATGGGGCGCAGTACATTCAGAAAATCGCGGCTGAGGACAAGTAATTCGCTCGTCACACGCTGACCTTCGCTGCGGTCGTACAACCAGAATAGAATCAGGGCGAAGTGACCGGCGTACAGCAGTGTTGCGAGTGAGTTGATTAAAGAGGAAGCAAGGGCATCATCAGCCCCCTCTACCAGCCGGACAAACGCGTCGCGCACAGATTGGCGCAGAATCGCCGTTTGAGGACCCAGCACATTGACGCCAGAGCCGGGGTTCACCGCTGCTCCAAACAGGGCCCCCAGCGCCTCGCGGTAGGGTATAGCGTCAGCCAGCCGCGCCTCCATGATGCGTTGGAACCGATCCCCCATACGACCGGGCGGAAGCGAGGCGATGGCATCAATTGTCCCCTCACTCATCTCAATGTACAGGGCCAGCACAAATTCCTCTTTCTGCGAGAAGTAGCGGTAGGCCAGCCCAAGTGAGCAGGTCGCCTGGTCAGCAATATCCCGCATGGTAGTGGCTTCATACCCCTTCCGTATAAACAGTTCAAGCGCCGTCTCCAGGATATGCTGGCGGGTACGACGGGCCTTGGGGGTGAGGTCATTCTCAGTGTCGATCATTCATTACTCCGAAAAAAGTGAACATGTTCACTTATAGTGTAGCAGATGGTATCAGAAGTTGCAAGTTCCGCAGCATCGAGTCCTTGACAGATACAGGAATTAGCTGTATTGTTAATACAGACTGGTTTGCTTCACAAACCAAACTGCGTGACATACTGCGAAGGTGAAGCATGAACGACCACATTCAGGAACTGCGGAAAAAGACACAGCGGTACTTCTATGATGACGGGGTCGTGGAACTTGGCATCGGTACGGTGTTTGCGCTGACGGGGGTAGTGTATCTGATCATCCCGCTGATCCCGCGCCAACTGGGGTGGGTGA
>JAHEME010000674.1 GCA_024643825.1 Chloroflexota bacterium
GTGCGTGGTTCTGCACTGGCGGCGCTGGAAAGCGGCAGCAATGATGTCAATGCGCCAGAGTATGCACCCATCCTAGAACTGATGCGGGTAGTCGATGAGTACATCCCCACCCCGACGCGTGACATGGATAAAGCGTTCCTGATGCCGATTGAGGATGTGTTCTCGATCAAGGGGCGTGGAACGGTCGTCACCGGACGTATCGAAGCGGGCGTGGTCAAGGTCGGTGAGCAGATTGAGATCGTAGGGCTTAAGCCCACACGAACCTCTACTGTCACTGGTGTGGAGATGTTTCACAAGAATCTTCAGGAAGGGCAGGCGGGCGATAACGCCGGAATCCTGCTGCGTGGCATTGAGCGTGAAGATGTGGAGCGTGGGATGGTGCTGGCGAAGCCGAAGAGCATCACGCCCCACACTGAATTCAACTGCGAAGTATACGTGCTTCGCAAGGACGAAGGCGGACGGCACAAGGCGTTCTTCACGGGCTACAAGCCTCAGTTCTTCATCCGTACGCTGGATGTTACGGGGGAGATCACTCTACCTGAGGATGTCGAGATGGTGATGCCAGGGGACAATATCACCATGAAGGTGACTCTTGACAAGCCAGTGGCGTTGGATAAGGGTGCAAAGTTCGCAATCCGTGAAGGCGGTCTGACCGTCGGCGCGGGTGTCATCCTCGAAATTTCGAAGTAGGATGCAACCAGCAAGTGTCGGGCTACTAATGCCCGGCACTTGGTTTGTGAGGATAATGCATGGCTAAGCAAAAGATCCGTATTCGACTGAAGGGCTATGACCACCGTGTTCTGGATGAATCTGCACGGAGGATCGTGGAAGCTGCTGAACGTACAGGCGCCCAGGTTGTTGGGCCTGTGCCACTGCCGACCCGTATCAAACGATGGACCGTACGTCGAGGGCCATTTATTGATAAGGACTCGCAAGAGCATTTCGAGATGCGCATTCACAAGCGAATTATTGATGTGATGGACCCGGATGCTAAGACCATCGATACGCTTACACGGCTGAACTTGCCTGCTGGTGTAGACATCGAAATCCGGATCTAAAAACGCGCGAACGAATTGCATTGCGGGATTAGGTTTCGAACGCAAGCAATGTTAAGTGGGAGATGGTGCAGAGAAGTTGCGCTTGCACTGGGCAGCTTCAATCTCGATGCAGTCTCCCTGGAGGCAATGCCAAGATGCTAAAAGGCATTATCGGTAAGAAAATTGGAATGACCCAGATATTTGCGGCAGGTGGGGCGGTGACTCCGGTGACGGTGATCCAGGCTGGCCCCTGCTGGGTCACGCAGGTTAAGGCTACAGAAAAAGATGGCTATCATGCTGTACAGCTTGGTTTTGAGGCGATTGGCTCAGACATCGAAGATGCGCACAAGAAGGCCCAGAAGATCGAGAATCGATTGAGCAAACCAGAGCGAGGCCATCTGGGACTTCTTCCTTCTGATGGGGAAAAGCCGCGCAAAGCATTGGCGTCGCCTGTTCCTGCACTGCGCCATCTGCGTGAATTTAGAACGGATGAAGCTGCTGGCATGCAAGAAGGGCAGCAGATCACCGTGGAAATCTTCAACACAGGTGACCGGGTAGACATCGTAGGGACAAGTAAAGGGAAAGGTTTTGCCGGAACGATCAAACGGCATCACTTCCATCGTGGCCCGAAGACACATGGTCAATCAGACCGGGAACGTGCTCCAGGCTCTATCGGCTCAACCTCTACACCGGGGCGCGTCCTGAAAGGTCTTCGGATGGCGGGCCGCATGGGTGGCGAGCGTGTGACTGCACAAAATCTGGAAGTAGTGGTGGTTGATCTGGAACGGAACCTCCTGGCAGTACGGGGCAGTGTCCCTGGAGCCAAGGGGGGACTTGTGATGATTAGCCCCACTGTGAAAGCAAAGGCGGTGAGATAACTCATGGCAATTACACTCCCAGTAAAGGATATGCTTGGGCGTGAGGTGGATTCCGTCGAGCTTGCGCCAGATATCTTCGAAGCACCTATCAATGTTGGTTTGATGCACCAGGCGTTTGTCCGACAGATGGCGAATGCCCGGCTCGGTACGCACAAAACGAAGACCCGAAGCGAGATCAATCGCAGTAAAGCGAAATGGTATCGCCAGAAGGGAACGGGACGCGCTCGTCACGGCAGCCGAAATTCCCCCATCTTTGTGGGTGGTGGAAAAGCGCACGGGCCGCAGCCTCGGAAGTACACAAAGCAAATGCCAAAGAAGATGCGGCGCGAGGCTCTGCGATCAGCACTTTCCGCCAAAGTTGCCGAAGGTGAACTGGTCGTGGTGAATGAACTGGTCATGGAACTACCGAAGACTCGCGATATGGCTGATGCATTATTCCACCTGGTTGGTGCTGATTCTGCTCTGGTTTTGCTGGCAGACGCGAATGAAAATGTACAGCTTTCGATCCGCAACCTGCCAGATGCACTATCGCTACGGGCCAGCTACTTGAACGTGCGCGATTTGCTCAAGTATGACAAGGTGATCGTTCCGCTTGATGCGTTGGAATT
>JAHEME010000675.1 GCA_024643825.1 Chloroflexota bacterium
GCGTGCTCGCCGCCAGTGCCGTGACCAATCTGCGGCAGGGGCCGCGTTCTTCGGGTACTACCTTCCTGTTCCTGCATCATCATGTGGGCGCACGGGCAGGCAGCATCCGGCCTCGCGTTCGGTTGACTAACGGGGTCGGCGGTCTGGGCGCGATTCTCTCGGATGCGGCACGTGCGCTGGGAGTGGAAGTTCGCAGTGGTGCGCGCGTTGTGCGTATCCTATCCGAAGATGGGCGCGCTTGCGGAGTTGTGCTGGAAGACGGAGAAGAGATCAGGGCCGCGCGGGTTGCGTCCAGTCTTGACCCCACCAGCACCTTCCTGAATCTGGTCGATCCGCTTGATCTGCCCCCCAGCTTCATCCGCGCGGTTCAGAGCATTCGCTCGAATGGGTCGGTCGCTATCATCAACCTTGCACTGAGCGAGCGTCCCGAATTCGCCGCCATGCCGGGCGAAGGCCCTCACCTGCGCGGCACGATCTCGATCAGCCCGACGATGGAAACCATCGAGCGCGCTTACGATGCCACCAAGTACGGTGAAATCTCATCGAATCCTATGCTGGAAGTGCATATTCCATCGATTGCCGATCCGGGGCTTGCGCCTCCCGGTCAGCATGTGATGACCATTCATGCCCAGTTTGCGCCCTATCACCTGCGCGAAGGGGCACAGTGGGACGATGCCATGCGTGATCTGCTCTACCGCCGCGTGATGGATACCCTCGAACCGTATGCGCCGAATGTGGCGAGCGCGGTACAAAGTTACCAGGTCGTCGCTCCGCCTGATCTGGAAGCAGCCTATGGCCTGCATGAAGGCCATCTGTATCACGGTGAATTGATGCTCGATCAGTTCTTCTTCATGCGGCCCGTGCCGGGCTACGCGCAGTATCGCTCTCCGCTGCCGGGACTGTATCTGTGTGGGGCAGGTGCGCACCCCGGTGGGGGCGTGAATGGAGTCTCAGGTTTCAACGCTGCGCGCGAGATCATCCGCGACGCTCGTCAGGGGAAGTAGCCCTCCATTTCGCATGTGAGCCTTGTGAGTCGTTAGCTATCGCGAGGGAGACTGTCTGTGGAAAGTAAGAGTCACGTTCAGCCGAAACTATCCCTGCTCACTGCCGAGCAGATTCAAACCGTGCATCAGAACGCACTGAACATCCTTGCGCGGGCCGGAGTGCGCATCGACTCAGAGCGTGCATGGGGCTATTTCGAGAAGGCCGATGGCGCACGGCGCGATGGCGACCGCGTCTACCTGGAACCGGAGTTGGTCGAATGGGCCATCAGCACGGCTCCGGCCACCATCCCGATCTATGATCGCCGGGGGGAGCCTGCCTTTGTGCTGGGTGATGGTCAGACACGCTTCGGCTCTGGCGTCACCAATCTGTATTATCAGGACCCGGTCACCGATGCCGTGGAGCCATTCGCCCGTGAGCATATGGGGATCGGGGTGCGGCTGGTTGATTCCCTGGCAAGCTATGATGAATGTTCTACGCTGGGCATTCTACGGGACATCGACCCCGCCAGTGCCGATCTGTTTGCCGTGTTGGAAATGGTCGCCAATACCACCAAACCGCTTGTGCTGCTGATTTCACAAGAGAAGCTCTTTCCGCCCATCCTCGAAATGCTGGAGGGCATTCACGGTGATCTCGGCGAGCGTCCCTTCCTGATTCCCTATCTGAACCCCGTCACGCCGCTGGTTCTCAACGAGGGCACCGCTGACAAACTGATCGACTCGGTGGAGCGTGGCATTCCCTTTATCTACTCGAATTACGGTATGGCAGGGGCATCGACGCCTATCACGCCCGCCGGGGCACTGGCGATGCTCAATGCCGAACTGCTGTTGGGGCTGGTTCTGAGTCAGTTAGTCAAAGAGGAAGCATCGATCATTCTCGGCAGCCTGCCTGCCTACTTCGATATGAAGACGATGGTCGATTTCCTCGATCCGCAGTCGTATCTCGTTAATCTAAGCTGCGCCGAGATGATGGCCCACTATGCGATTCCTCACGCAGGTACATCCGGAAGTGGCGAAGGCTGGGGGCCAGACCTGCTCAGTGCGGGCAACATCTGGCTCAACCACCTCACGGCGCTGATCGGCAAGGCGGGGTTGGCTCCCTTTGTGGGCAGCACACTCAACTCAAAAGCCTACTCCCCGTTGATGACCGTCTACGCAAGCGATGTGATCGCGCAGGCGCGGCTGTTCGCGCAGGGCTATCCGTTGGATGATCAGGTTATCAATACCGACGAGATCGTCGAAGAAGTGCTGCGCGAGGGTCACTTCATCACCTCACAGACAACTCTGAGCCGCTACCGAAATGCCTATTACAATGGATTGTTCCCCCATATTGGTCTCGAACGCTGGCAGGAGATCGGCAATCCCAGCATCGAGCAGACCCTACGAGATCGTACCCGCGAATTGATCGAATCTTCGCAGCCTCCCGCCGATCATGCCGAAGTGATCGCTAGTGGCGAGGCGTTTATCGACCGTCTCGGCGTGCCTGTCTAGCCTCGAAATAAAGCTCAGCCTGG
>JAHEME010000081.1 GCA_024643825.1 Chloroflexota bacterium
CCATGACGGGCGGGAGGTGAAAGGACTCGCCGAGGACGAACAGCAGCAGCAGCCCGGCGAAGACGATCCCTGCCTTGCGCAGTTCACCGGGATGCTCGATCTGCGCGTTTTTCTCCAACTGCGCTAACAATGCCGGAGCCATCGTACCGCCGCTTTGCCCGTATTGTTTGCGGTAGCGCAAGATCGTATAGACGATCAGCCCGACCAGGGCCAGAAGTACCCCCGGAGTCAGGTTGGCGAGGAAATCATTGAAGCTCAAGCTGGCATAGGAGCCGATCAGGATGTTGGTAGGCGTGCCTACCAGCGTCGAGATGCCGCCGATGTTGGAGGCCATCACCGCTGGAAGGAGCAGCGAGAGGGGATCGAGGCCGAGGGCGATCCCGATCTGCAAGATGATGGGCGTCATCATGAGCATGGTGGTAACGTTATCGAGCAGGGCGGAGACAATCGCCGTGAGAAAGATCAGGATGATGACGAGCAGCCACACCCTGCCTCCAGAGAGTCGATACGCCTGATATGCCAGATACTGAAAGACGCCCGTCTCCTCGATCACACCGATGACAATCATCATGCCGAGCAGCAGGAAGATCACCTCGAAATCCACATATCGCAGGGCTTGCTCGAAGTTGAAGATGTACAACCCCTCGTTGAAGTAGGCCCCCAACGTTGTGACCAGGAACACGATGGCGACAGCCAGTAATGCGGTGAGGGTGTTATGGAGCTTTTCCACCGCGATCAGGCCGAGCATACCGAGGAAGGTCAGCGTGGCAACCCAGAAGGCGGCCCCGAAGTGGCGCACGAGGGTAATATCGTCCACGGTAATCGACTCGCCGTCTGCCAGCGCCGCGATCTGAGTGGGCGCGAGGGGAATGGTCACGGCATCAAAGTGGCTGCGTTTGACCTTAATCTCGGCTGCGGCGACCTCACCGGGAACGATCAGGACGAAGGCCCCGTTTTCCTGGCTTTCGACGGTCTCGGCGGCTTCGCCATCCAGAAGCAGAGTCACTTCGGCTCTGGCGATGGGGACTTCCTGCTCGTCAAAGATAAATCCGGTGATGTCCTGATCGGCGGCACGGGCGGGCTGAGGGTGGACAATCGTGGCGATGGTCCATAGACTCACAATCAGCAGCAGTGAGGCAAATCCGATCCACTTCTGTTTCATGGCGATCTCTTTCACTGCGCCAGCCAAACATCAATTCCGGTTTGCTCCTTCAGGTGGGCGGCAAACGATTCCAACCCTTCCAGAGTCGTGAAGATGCTCTCCTCCGGATCGGGAATTCCCAGCACGATCAGCGAGATGTCTTCGTCAGCGATCACCTCCATCAGCGCGGGGGTGAAGTGTCCCTGCCCCAGACGATAGGATACATCCTCCATGCCTGCCGCCTTCCCGCGCTCGACGGCGACAGTTAGCAGGAATTCGCCCAGGCCATCCATTGCTTTCTGGACGATATCCGTGCGCATTCCGTAATCAGCGTTGACCATGAATTCGACATCCATGACGAGAAAGAAGATCAGCCCCTTGCCCTCCTCTTTGGCGCGGGCTATGGCGGCATTCTGCGTGCGAATGCTGGCTTCTCCGCCTCGTGTGGCACATAGGATTTTGCTCATGGGGTTCTCCTGACACGGCGCAAACGATATTAGCCCAGTGTACCACAGGGTCTATTTATCTGATTCCACACAGTCTGCGCCAGCAGACGGCAATGGGGAGATGCTGCCAGTCATGCGAATTTACTCTTGCTTGTTGATCATGAACGTAGCTGCGCGCTCGAAGTACTCGCACATCTGCGTGCGGGCAGGCTCCGGGATGCCGATCTCATCGATGACGGCAAGCATGTGGCCCAGCCATGCGTCGCGCTCTGCTTCGCCGATGGTGAATGGCCCGTGACGCATTCGCAGGCGGGGATGACCACGCTCGACCTCATAACGGGCGGGGCCACCCCAGTACTGGGTCAGGAAAAGAAACTGGTGCTCCTTGCCGGGTGCAAGGTCTTCCGGGAACAGGGGACGCAGAACCGGGTCGTCCTCAATGCGCTCATAGAAGCGATCCACCAGACGGCGGAAGGTCTCGTCGCCGCCGACCATCTCGTAGACCGTCTTAGCGTCAGGGTTGAAGTTCAGAGGGTAGTTCTGGGTCATGGCATCCTCATGGTTACGGGGATTGATTGATCAGACGCATGGCAGCCGCGCGTGCGGTTTCGATTTCGGCGGGGTCAAGCTGCATCCCGTTCGTGCCCGGTGACATCAGGTGATCGGGGTCGGCGGTGACGTGGCTCAGGCCCAATATGTGGCCGACTTCATGGCTGCTGACCCGCCTATCATAAACCGTGGGCATATCGGTGACAAAGAAGATGGGCGGATCTACCGGAGTGAACCCATTCGCACCGCCGATGCTCCGGGCATAGAAACCAGTGATCATCCCCAGATCGGAGATCGCAAAGCTGGGAAGCACCTGATCCATGAAGGGCTGCGCGTTGCCCCGCGATCCTGCCCGAAGCATATCGGCTGGTACGTCAATGGTGCCAATCATGCCTGGCTCGAACTGAATGCCCGCCAGACTCCAGACTTCGTTCATCCCGGCGAGAATCTCGCGGAGATCGTCCTCGGTGCGCTGGGAGGAGAGAACGGGATCAGTGTCACTGACGAGCACGTAGAGCGAAAGTCGCAGGGTGATGTTCGCATACTGCTGCGGCTGAATGGTGCTCATGGTTTGCGGCAGGGCATCGACAACGCTTCCTTCCGGGTCGAGCAGGAAGTAGGCCCCCACCAACGCAAGCAACGTCGCGGAGAGGTAGAAGATCATATGGTGCAGGCGCTTGGGTTCCATTGATTCACTTTCGACTGTGAGTGAACGCGACCTGAGACTATCGCAGAACGGCTCCGGGTGCATTACGCAGATCGGTAGCCGAGTGGTAGAATGATCTTCGCCAAAGAACACTTTCCAAAATCAATGCCAGGGAGGATCAATGATGGGCGCACGGCGCGGTGAAGAGGTACTCCGCAGGTTCCGAGAACAACCAATTGAACTGTGGCATCGTGGGGAACGGGTGAAAGATATCACCAGCGAACCGGGGATCGCCAACGGCGCTCGCAGCCTGGCGGCGCTGTACGATCTTCAGTGGGAACAGCCGGATACGATGTTGTTCGACTCGCCGAGCAGCGGCGACAAGGTAGGACGCTCGTACCAGATTCCGCGCACACACGAAGAACTAACCGGCATCGGGGAGATGATGCTGACGTGGCATCGGAGCACGTTTGGGATGATGGGCCGCGCACCGGATTATCTTAACCGGGCGATGGCGGCATATGCGGGCGGCGCGGACTTCCTGGCATCGGCGGATGCGCGATTTGGAGAGAATGCGATCCGCTATCTGGAGTACATCCGCGAGAATGATCTGTGCCTCACGCACACGCTGATCCATCCACAGGCAAATCGATCCGTAGCCGTGTCACAGCAGGCGGATGAATTTCTGGGGGCACGCATCAAAGAGGAGCGGGACGACGGGTTTATCGTCAAAGGCGCGCGGATGCTCGCCACCCTGCCGATCTCGGATGAGATCATGGTGTTCCCCTCGACGCTGCTGCGGAGCGTAGCGGAAGATGCACCGTACGCCTTCGGATTTGCGATCCCGAACTCGACACCGGGGCTGAAGTTCCAGGCGAGGGAAACGGTAGATTACGGGCGGAGTCAATACGATCATCCGCTGGGGGCACGGTACGAGGAACTGGACGCGGTGGTGATCTTCGACGATGTGTTCGTGCCGTGGGAGCGGGTGTTCCTATACCAGGACGTGGATGTGTGTAATCAGGCGTACGCGACGACTGGCGCGGTGATTCACATGGCGCACCAGGTGATCTGCAAGAATATCGCCAAGACGGAGTATCTGCTGGGGCTGGTCTCCATGATCATCGATTCGATTGGCATCGAGCCGTTCCAGCACATCCATGAGAAGGTCACAGAAATCTGGATCAACCTGGAGACGATGAAGGCGTTTCGGCGGGCGGCAGAGGTGGATGCCGCACCGAACGATTACGGCGTGATGACGCCCGCGTGGGCTCCCATAGATGCGGCGCGCAACCTGTATCCACGGCTGTACCCGCGCATGATCGAGATCGTGCAGCAGATCGGCGCGAGTGGGCTGGTAGCGATGCCGACAGAAGCCGATGTCAACGGGCCGCTGGCAGAGGATATTCAACACTATTATCAGAGCGCGCGGCAGACGGCGCTGGAGCGCATCCCGCTGTTCCGGCTGGCGTGGGATACGGCGATCAGCGCGTTTGGCACGCGGCAGGTACTCTACGAACGGTTCTTCTTCGGCGACCCGGTGCGGATGGCGGGGGCGGTGTTCCGCAGCCACGACCGGACAGAGCACATGGATCGGGTGCGGGAATTTCTCAAGGAGCAGACCACCTGGTAACGGGCGGGGGATAGGATATCTGGATCATGGTGGATTTCAACATCACGCGCTGCGCGCATGCGGAATTCCGGGTGACGGATCTGGGGGCGGCGCGGGCGTTTTACGTGGACGCACTGGGGATGCTGGAAATCGACAGCGACGGGGATCGGCTGTACCTCGGCGGGCTAGAGGAACGCGACAAGTACTCGCTAGTGCTGCGCAAGGCGGCGAGCGCGGGAGTGGGGCACATCGCGTTCCGGGTGGCGACGGAGGACGATCTGGAAGAGATCGCGCGCGTGTACGAGGCGAAGGGCCTCCCGATACGGTGGATCGAGGCGAACACCCTCGAAGCGGGACAGGGGCGGGCGGTGCGGGTGCAAGACCCGAACGGGCTGCCCATCGAGTTCTATCATGAGATGGAACAGCGTGAGCGCCGGATGCAGAAGTTCGAGGAGTATCGGGGCGCGCACATCATGCGGATCGATCACTTCAACATGCAGGTTCCGAACGTGCAGGCCGCGTACGACTGGTGGACACAGGAGATGGGATTCTATCTTTCGGAGTACACGGTCAGCGACGACGAGCCAGAACGGTTATGGGCGGCGTGGCTGCATCGCAAACAGAATGTGCATGACCTCGCTCTGATGAACGGGATCGGGCCGCGACTGCATCATGTGGGGATGTGGCTCCAGGATACCAGCAGCGTGCTGCGTGCATGCGACATCTTAGCTTCGATTGGAATGCGGGAATCGATTGAGCGCGGGCCGGGGCGTCACGGGTTGAGCAATGCGTTCTTCCTGTACCTGCGTGACCCGGATAATAACCGAGTAGAGCTATACACCAACGATTACATCATCCCCGACCCGGACTTTGCGCCGATCAAGTGGAAGCTGAGTGACCCGCGTCGGGCGACGTTCTGGGGGAACTACGCCCCGCGAAGCTGGTTCGATGAAGCTTCACTGGTGGAGGATATTCTCACCGGGGAACTGCTGCCGACCTCCGATCCGCAAATGGCGGGGCGGCCTGATTTCATTACGTAGCAGATGATTCAATCCTCACCCCCGATGCGTTGCTGGCATATTCAACGATTTCACCCCCTGCATCGTGAATCGCGCGGCGAATGGCCTCCACCGAATCGGGTTCCGCGAGCGCGACCATGCAATCACCACCGCCTGCGCCGGAGAGTTTGGCCCCCCACGCCCCGGCAGACCGGGCTGCTTCGATGAGGCGACTCAGAGGCAGGGTGCTGACCCCCAGCGCGTCCAATAACCCCTGTTGAATGTTGAAGAGATCGCCAAGCTCCGCCCACGCTTTCTGTTCCAGAGCGTATCTTCCATCATCGGTGAGGCGATGCACCAGTTCAAATATTGACTCGACCATGAATGGCTGGCGGGAGTGAAGCTGCGCAACCTTCTCGACCAGGCTGACGGTTCCCACCTTCGCTCCGCTATAGCCGATCACAATGGGGAGTGAGGGCACGTCCAGCGGCGTGATGACTTCTCCCCGCTCGGAGAAGTAGAGCGTCCCACCGTAGATAGCGGCAGCTACATCAAAACCCGATGCCTTACCCTGCACATCGAGCACTGCCTCAAAGCACAGATCAAATAGCTCTCTGTTGCCAAAACCAAGATCGAGCGATTCGTTCAGCGCCGCCGCCGCTGCCACTGTCACCGCCGAAGAACTCCCCAGCCCGTAGCTGATCGCCGGGCCATCGGTTTCGATGCGGAGAGATGTGGCAATCGTGCGCTGCTGATGAACCCGTTTTACCACAGCTTCCACGAAGGCGGTTTCTGGCTCGGATAACTGACCAAGCTCATTCAGGGGGATGACTCTGGCGGCGGAAGATTCCGCTCGGTGAATATGGATCGCAGGCGTTGATTTATCCAGTGGAGTGACGGCTGCTGAATAGCGGATGTCTACAGCAGTGACGAGGCAGGGATGCCCGTAGACGACGGCGTGTTCGCCGAGGAGCATGAGTTTGCCGGGGGCGGAGGCTCTGGCGGATTTCATGTTTAACCCTTCGCGCCGGAATCGGAGACAAGATAGGCTCCGGGGGCTGGATCGCTGATCAGGAGATTCCACGGACGGGAACTTTGCGCGGTTTTGACTGCATCGATGACGGCTTGCTGGTTTGAGCCAGTGGTGATCAGATGGACGGTGGGACCAGCATCGAGGGTGAAGTACACAGGGAGACCCTCGGCACGCCACCGCTGGACGTGGATGAGGAGTTCCAGCGTATCGGGGGCGAGGTAGTAGACACCGGAGTTCCAGCGGCCTTCCTGCTCGTAGGCGGAGGTCAGCGCGACAGCGTGCATCGAGAGGGCTTCCTGCTCGATCTCTCTTCCGAAGATGTGGAAATCCCGATCCAGAATCGCCTGCCGGACTCGGTCAAGACGGGCGGGAAGGATCGCCTGACGCGCATCCCAGAAATCGCTGTGTTCAGCAAGCTTATGGCCCAGTGAGGAGGAGACGCTCTTGGCTTCCGTCGAGACAATCACGGCGATGTCGACGAGATTCCAGTGATCGGGGGCGGCAATGGACGCGGCATACGAAGTCTCGGAATCAGTGCCAGCGATCCACTCGACGAAGCCGGAGGGGATCGACCGGCAGGCTGATCCAGAGCCACGCCGTGCAAGGATCGAGAGTTGTCGCTCCGAAAAATTCAGGCCGAGGGCGGCGGCAGCGGCGAGCGTCAGAGCAGCAAAGCCGGAAGCCGACGAAGCGATTCCCGCACTCTCCGGGAAGTTGTTTTCGGTAGCGACGTGCGCGTGAAGATCGATCCCGGCGGTGGCGCGGATCAGGTCGAGGTGCTTCGCGATGCGGGCGGCGCTTTTCGCGCTGGCGGGCTGCCCGGCGATGCGGACTTCATCGGCGGGGAAAGTGTCATCAAACTCGACGGTTGTCGTAGTTTGCGCGCCGCTCAGGTTCATCGAGATCGAACTGTTCGATGGCAGGTTCAACGTATGGTCGATCTTGCCCCAGTATTTGACGAAGGCAAGGTTGGAATGGGCGATAGCCGTGGCTTTATTCATAGGGATGAGTCATGGATGATGAGTCAAGGCTCCTTTGTTAAGGGGCTTCTAGCCCCTTTTTCAGGCGCAGCCGCGTTAGCGGCGAAGCCAGTAGCCGGGCGATTTATCGCTTGGCTGGCGGCAAATACATAGTGGCAATCGCTGAGCCGTCCTCTATCTTACCTCGACTCTGTGCAAAATTCTGTGATTGGTGAGTACCATCATGGAACATCGCCTTACGGCATGTTCATGATCGGAGATTCCCCAATAAATATTTTTGATCTCGTTTTCCTTCTTTCCGTTCTCTTTGTGTTGCTCAGTCTGCTGGGGCTGCTGATCGCACTCGTCATGCGGCGGTGGGCGATGCTGCGACGGCTGGCGCTGGGGCTGGCGATCTATGTGGGTGTGTATGCGCTGGTGCTGATCGGATCGGGTTTGCTCACCCCTCAGCACGTAATGGCGATGCACGAGGTTCGCTGCTTCGATGACTGGTGCGCCTCAGTAGAGAAGGTCGAACGGCAGCCCGCCATCGGGGATGTTCAAGCGCAGGGGGTTTTCTACGTGGTCACGGTTCAAGTGACCAGCCGCGCACGGGGGATCAGCCAGCGGGCGCGGGGTGCCGCTGTGTACGTGCTCGATGATCAGGGTGTGCGGCATGAGCCCTCGCTGCAAGGCCAGCAGGCCCTCGAAATGGCAGGGCTGGCAGGGTTGCCCCTCACCAGTAGGGTGGACGCGGGTGGTTCCTTCACCAGTATCACTGTGTTTGACCTGCCCTCGGATACCGAGCACCCTGCGCTCGTTCACACACATGGCACGTTTCCGGGGGTGATCATCATTGGCTACGATCAGAGTTTTCTGCACAGACCCACCATTGTGCCCCTCGTAGAGTAGTGCCGTTCAGACTCCGATATTTACCTGCTAGTCGATGATTCTGAGGCTGATTTTCTCCCCTCTCCGGTCTAGCTTGCGAAGCAAGCCGAGACGGGCCGGGGGTGAGGTAGCATCTCGAAAAGTGTCGGTGCGTAAATAGTAGTCCCGTGAGGTTCCGAAATCTGACGCAGGATCAACAAGCGGGGCATCCAGCCATCGGATGCCCCGCGATGGTTTGGGTGCAGCAGTCAGGCTATTCGACAGGAATTTCTTTGTACACCTTATCGATGTCGATGCCCTGGCTCTTGCGGTAGGCGTTGAACCCGTAGAAGATGGCCGCCGCCAGCGCGTACATGATGATCATGAAGACCATCGAACTGGCATTTGACCAGCCAATAGCGTACAGCGGGAAGTCAAATGGCACGATGTGCGGGTCCCAGAACCACTCGACCAACAGCCAGTCGAGGAAGAGCAGGAAGATGAACCCCGCCAGCGTGATCAGCGGCATCTTATCCCCGGCCATGATCTTCGTACCAACGAAGTACAGGAGCCACAGCAGGATGACGGCGTTGACCACGGTCAGTACTGCCAGGATGATCACGACGACTGTCGTAAGCGCCCCAGCACCAAGTGCTCCCAGCCCACCGAGAACGGTAATCGCATAAGAGCCGGAGGACCAGACAATGTACAAAGCTCCGACCGCATACAGGATCATGACCAGCCAACTCAACCAGCCGGACGCCTTGAGATTCGCGACAGGCGACCCCTCAAACACATCTTTCTGCTTCCAGGGGAGGATGATCGCGGCGACCGTTGACCCCAGGAAGGTCACGGCAATCACCAGCGTGGAATCCAGTGCAAGTGATTGGAAGTTGAAGATGTTGTTGGCATACAGGATGGCGACGATGATCGAGGGGATCACCATCAGCAG
>JAHEME010000676.1 GCA_024643825.1 Chloroflexota bacterium
GATCAGGTGCAGCGCCTCGCGCTTTGCCTCCGCAATCAGATGGTCGCGGTTGGCGATGATCCGGTCGGTGGGAGCGAGGAAACCGATCTCGCGTGCTTCTGCTGCGCTGGTTGCCACCTTCGCCAGCCCGACCAGTTCAAACACTTTGGTTAGCGGCGGCAGTGGGTCGGCGTTTTCGATGCGCATCACCGGATTGACGATGCGGCGCAGAAGTTCCTTGCTGCCCCCCGCCGCTGGGACTAACCCCATCGCTACTTCCACCTGCCCGATGTACAGTTCATGGTGGGCAACTACACGATCCGCCGCCATGATCAACTCTGCCCCGCCGCCCAAAGCACGGTCAAACGCAGCGACGATCACCGGGCCAGCCGCATAGCGTAACCCCAGCATCATTTGCTGCATATCATTCGCTATAGCATCGACGATCTGCGCCGGGGTCTTCCCCTGCTTCACCGCCTCCTGCTGAATGCCTGCGATATCCAGATTCGCACCGCCGCAGAACAGGCCGCCATCATGCCCGATCACCAACCCCTTGATCTGACCGTCGTTTAATCGTTCAATGGCACGCCAGCCCATCGCAATCACGTTCGGGGTGATCGTCTGCGCCTTCGTATGCCATTCCAGCAGCCCGATGCCATCGCCCATATCTAGCAGACTCGCATCGTCATTGGCCTCGATCTCTGCGCCCTGCGTCCTGAGCAATCCCACCTTGATTTCGCGTGGATTCGGTTCAAACGGAACATAGCCCTTTGAGGAAAGATCATAGTACGCGGCGGCTGTGTCACCCTCCCCTTGATAGAAGCCGGGGCAGCCCGCCGCCAGCATAGCATCCACCCATGCCGGAACCTCGTAGCCATGATCGCGCATGGCGGTGACTGTTTCGGCAACGCCGAGCGCATCCCATAGTTCAAACGGGCCGAGTTCTTCGGCAAACCCCCAGCGGATCGCGCGGTCGATGTTGACGACCGTATCGGAGATTTCGGGGATGCGTCGGGCGGCATAGGTTAGGCGGTGGTAGGTCGCATCGCGGATGAACTGCCCGGCTCGATCCTCTGCCCCAATCAACGCTTTGATGCGTGATCCCAGGGGTTCCACTTTGCGGAACTGCCCCACCGAGTCAAAGCGTGCTTTCTGCGGGGCGGAGTAGTCCATTGTGTCGAAATCCAGCGTCCAGAACTCCCGCTGACCATTTTGCATCACGGTCTTATAGAATCCCTGCCCGGTCTTGCCTCCCAACCAGCCGTTCTCCATCATGGTTTTCATTAGCTTCGTGATGCCGGGATGCTGTAGTAGCTCGCGCGATTCATCATGGGCGATGGGTTCGTGCAGATTGGTATTGACGTGCGCCATCACGTCCAGCCCTACCAGGTCGAGCAGCCGAAAGACCGCGCTCTTGGGCCGCCCGATCAGCGGGCCTGCCAGCGCGTCGATCTCTTCGACGGTATAGCCCTGATCAAGGGCATAGGCGATCTCGTAGGCTCCAGCCAGCGAGAAGAAGCGATTGGCAATGAAGTTCGGCGTATCCTTGCAGATCACCACCCCCTTGCCGAGGGTGATCTCGCCAAAGGCGACCATCGTTTCCAGAACCTCTGGCAGTGTGTCCGGGTGCGGGATGATCTCAAGGAGCTTCAGATAGCGCGGGGGGTTGAAGAAGTGTGTGCCGAGGAAGTGCTGCCGGAAGCTATCGCTGCGGCCCTGCGCGATGTCGTGGATCGGAATGCCGGATGTATTTGTAGTGATGATCGCCGACGGTTTACGTGTTTCCTCAATCCGCGCCATCAGCGTCTGCTTGATGTCAAGACGCTCGACGACCACTTCGATGATCCAATCTGCTTCGGCCAGACGATCCCAATCGTCTTCCAGATTACCCAGTCGAACCAGAGATGCACGGTCGGCTGCCACCAGCGCAGCAGGCCGGGCTTTCACCACCGCATCCCAGCCCTTTTGAACGATCCGATTGCGGACGACTTTCTCAGTGAGAGTTCGGCCTTGCGCTTCTTCTTCCGGGGTTAGTTCACGAGGTGCGATGTCCAGTAGATCGACCGGGACGCCCACATTGGCTAGGTGCGCGGCAATCGCCCCGCCCATCGTCCCCGATCCGATCACCGCCGCACGGCGAATAGCGTAGGTCATCAGTTGGTCTCCTTGGATGATTGGTACTTCTCATCCGTATCTTGTGAGGGCAAACAGGAGCACTTGCAGTTCCTTCTCATTAAAGCATATCTCAGGCAAGACATCAAGCCTACCGTCCGGTCGGTAGGTTTTGTCAGACATGATTTTCCTCAATTGCTTGCCTTCTTCTACGGCACTATCATGAGTAGAGAGGCTGATTCTGTGTATGCGATTGGAGGATCGTGACTACTCTGGAGATTCCCCCACAAATGCTCGCATCCAGAAGCGAATCGCCTGGCTGATCCTGGCCTCCTCTGTGCTGCTTGGCCTGCTGCAAACATTCGTTGTACCTATCTGGGCGAACGTGGAGGAGACCGGTCACTTTGAATTCGTGCGC
>JAHEME010000082.1 GCA_024643825.1 Chloroflexota bacterium
GTCCTCCGGTCTTCCCGTGTTGTATCATCAAGACGATCGCTCTGCTCAAGCCTGTGTCGGTTTTGCCGGGCTTCCTTTTCAGGAAATGGACGACCTGTCTACACGGCTTGATCGGCTAATCGAGTACCATCAGCAGTTTAGCCAGGTGATTGTTGTACGACGGTTGGAAGAAGTATCAAATGCATATGCGACCTTCTTCCGCCTTGTTCAGGGAGCATAGTACAATCTTGTAAATTCAGGCTCTTGCATTCTGCAATGCAAGGGAAGTTTTGTGTGATGCTTGGGAGTAGGTGAAGAACTAATGGGAGGTAACAAACACGGCCTAGCCCTATTCTTTACACTGGGGGTCTCTCTTGCAGATTGGGCGCAAACGGGATTCCTGGAGCGAGAAGTCGCCTATTATCGTCATCTTTCCGATCATGTCGGCCCGATTACGTTTGTGACCTATGGTGGCGAAGAAGACTATTCCTTGAAAGATCGACTGCATGGCATCCGGCTCCTTGCCAACGAACAGAATCTCCCCTCGGAATCGTTCGCTCGTCAGATCACCCGGATTTATCGGAATGAACTTCAAGATGTTGCGATCTTCAAAAGCAATCAGATCAAAGGAGCCGCCGCCACCCTGGATGCTTCTGCGAATTTTGGTGGTATGGCAGTGGTGCGCTGTGGCTATCTTCTTTCCCGATTTAGAGCCAACCTTCCTGTGTCAACACGCATGCGTTTTGGCCTGTGGCGTCGTGAGTTGTCTCTATTTCATCAGGCCAGCCGGGTGATTCTCCCCACACCAGAGGATGCACTCTATGCACGGCGCTGGTATGCCCTGCCCGCGGAGAAAACCGTCGTCATTCCCAATTTCGTGAATACGCAGCAGTTTGCTCCCCACGAAGATGTGGACTGCGAGCCAGGTCTGATCGGCTTTGTGGGCCGCCTTGCCGAGCAAAAGAACGTGGGTGCATTGATCGAGGCCCTTGTCGGGTTGAAAAATACACGGCTGCGTCTCATCGGGGATGGCCCCCTACGGGATCAACTGCACGTGCAGGCCGCATCGCTCAACGTACCAGTGGAAATGCTCGGTTCCGTCCCTCACCATGAGCTTCCCCGTCTACTCGCCGAGTGTGAAATCTTCGTGCTCCCCTCACTATATGAAGGTCTCCCCAAGGCTCTGCTGGAAGCCATGTCAGCCGGGGTTCCAGTGATTGCCTCTCGTGTTCAGGGGAGTGAGAAGGTCATTCGCCATCGGGAAACGGGGTGGCTGTGCGAAGATACCTCCGCCGCCACGCTGCGCCGGGCACTCGAATCTTTGTTAGCCGATTCACGCCTCCGTGCCTATATCGGGAGAACAGGCCGCCGTTTTGTTGCTGAGAACTATTCGTTGGAATCCGTTTTGCGCCGCGAGGTGTCGGTCTATCAGGAGTTAGGCCTTGTCTGATCAGCCTCTTGTCAGCGTCGTCATGGCTGTTTACAACGAGGCCGAGGGGGTGCAGGCTGCGATAGAAAGCCTGCGCCACCAGACCTTTACCGATTTTGAAATCATCATAGTGGATGATGGCTCGACCGATCACACATGGCAGGGATTGTCTTCCATCCATATGTCTCGGCTTAGAATCCACCGCAACATCCCCAATCGGGGCCAGACCGCTTCCCTCACTCTGGGGCTAACGATGGCGAGTGGTCGTTACATCGCCCGTCACGATGCAGAAGACACATCCGAACCCTGGCGGTTGGAAAAGCAGGTAGCCTTAATGGAA
The DNA here is from genome assembly GCA_024643825.1 of Chloroflexota bacterium. Taxonomy (GTDB): domain Bacteria; phylum Chloroflexota; class Anaerolineae; order Aggregatilineales; family UBA3940; genus JAHEME01. Next base: position 1,749 of record JAHEME010000082.1, read on the forward strand.
ACGCATCCCGACCTCGCACTGGTTGGGACACAGGTATGTTGGGTCGATGCAGAAAATCAGCCCATCCGCCAATTTGAATATCCAACCCGGCATGAAGACATCACTGCCCGCCTTAAGAGCAAGAATAGTTTTGCACATGGTTCAGTCATGATCCGCCGCGCGGCCCTGGATGCGGTGGGGGGCTACCGCGCAGACTTTCGTCTTGCCCAGGACTATGATTTGTGGCTGCGCCTCGCCGAGAGATACGAGGTAGCCAACCTTTCAGAAACCGGATACCGCATGCGCTTTAGCATCCGCATGGCGAGTGTCGCCCGCAACACCGAACAAAACGCCTATGCAGCCCTTGCTCACCAGCTTGCCGACGAACGCGCATCAATGGGCCAGGAGCATACTGAGCTAGATTCCACAGTGGGAGCCATCGCCGCCCGCTACGGGAGGGGTTTCCCGTTCCGCCGCATCGAACGTGCCCGGAACTTCATTCAGTGGGCAGGGAGACTTAAATGGTGGGGAGGCCTCGCTGCACGGTATGCTTGGACCATGTGGGCCTATGCCCTGCTCACATGGCCTTTCAATCTAGAGGTGTGGAAGTTTGTCGCCAGAGAGGTACGAGATCGCCTTCAGCAAGATAGACAGACCTCTCAGTCCGTGACCTCATCCGGTGGCGATGATTCCCCTACCGCGCCTCCTTCAGCATGAGAATCTTACTCCTTACCGATTTGTTTCCCCCTGAAATGACCGGGGGCGCAGGGCGAGTTGCAGCTCTACAGACCCGCGCTCTACGAGAACTGGGCCACGAGGTTCACGTCCTTACCACTAGTCGCGAAGCCACCTCTTCGCCAGATATTCAGGTTGATGGCATATCAGTTCATCGCCTTCCCGTGGCCTATCCTATGCGCTGGCAGTCGTATCTGAGTCTGTACAACCCGATAGTTTCTCGCCGTATCAGCCACTTCTTTGATACCCTCTCCCCGGATATCGTCCACGCGCACAATATCCACGCTTACCTGACTTATCACAGCCTGGTGCAGGCGCATCAACGCAATTGGCCCGTCGTCTTGACCGCGCATGACACCATGACGATGACCTACCAGAAGTTTGATGAGTTCATCGATCCTTCCCACTATGAAATCCCCGATCACTTTGAGTACCGCGTGAATCCCTGGGATCAACTCCGACGGCAGCGATTCCGCTACTTCCCACTTCGCAATGCCCTGATCCGGCGGGTCGTCCGCCACAACGTAGACGCACTGATCTCACCCAGCCACGCACTCCTTGATGTCCTGGCAGCAAACCGTGTGCAGGCCTGCCGCATGATTCACCTTCCCAACGGCATCGATCCTTCCGAATTCAGCACAACCTCGGAAGATCGCCACCAGTTTCGTATTGATAATGATTTGGTAGGAAGGCAGATTGTCCTGGTCGCGGGGCGGATCAATCAGGCGAAGGGCGGTCGCCAGATCGTAGAAGCCCTGGAGCTTATTGTGAATCAGGTTCCAGGGGCGGTGCTGCTGATCCTTGCGAAGCCCGACGGCTATGCACAGACCATGCTCTCTATTGCAGAATCGCGGGGAATACGGCAGTATATCCGCTTCGCTGGGTGGCTATCAGGTGAGCAGTTGGCGGCGGCGTTCGGTGCCGCCGATGTGTGTGTGGTCCCATCCGTGTATTTCGATAACTTCCCAACCGTGAATCTGGAAGCAATGGCAGCATCGACTCCCGTGGTAGCGACCTGCTTCGGCGGTTCCCGCGAGGTAGTCGTAGATCACGAGACCGGCTTCATCGTAAATCCATACGCCACCGATTCCCTCGCAGATCAGGTCATCCGCTTACTTACCGATGATGCCTTACGTACGGAGATGGGTTCTCGTTCCCGGCAGCGTATTCTGGAAGACTATGATTGGCTGAATCAGGCCCGTAAGCTGGTAGCTATCTATCAGCAAATATGACCCTCCTATGACCGATATTCCGATACCTATCCCTGCCAGTGATTCTAGACCTGCCATAGTAGAAGTCGCCCAGCCCATACTTTCGCGGATGCGCATCTTGTGGAGTCTGGTCGCCCTGCGCATTGGGATCGCCCTCATATTCATGCTGAACATCCTACCACTGAGTTTGCGCTATAAGTGGTATCTCCATCACGGTGGCGATCAGGATATTATGTTCCGGCTGGCATATTCGATCATTCGCGGGCAGCCGAGTCTGGAAGTCGTTGGCATTGGGCAGCCGCTGGTGATGATCCCCTGGATTCTGATTCTTGCCCCGTACAACTTTCTTGAGATGGCCGCCCCGCTCGTGGTGATCAACGGCTTTATTCTTGGCGGCCTGTCAGTCCTGCTTCTTGGTTTGCTGATGTGGCACATTACTCAGAATAAGTGGGTGGCATGGGTCTCAGCGGCGCTGTGGTCGGTAACTCCACTCATTGCCTATTTTGGTTTTTTCTGGCACTTCGATCCCGATATTGTTCGCAGCTCCGTGGTGCCCAAGATCGGCTGGCTGAATGGTCTCTCCGATCCTCCGCCTGCGTTTCTGATGCTGCTGGCAGTGATGCTGCTGGCTCGCTGTCTTCATGCCTCCAAATCTCCCTCGTGGCGCCAGATGCTAGGGATAGGGATTCCAATCGGACTGGCCGTGACTTTCAGACCGCATCTGATTCCGATGGCCCTGTTCCTTCTTGGGTACGTGCTCCTGGTGTACGGTTGGCGCGCATTGGCCTCCGCCAGTGTAGGCACACTGATCGGATATATCCCCCAGGCTTGGTACAATCTGATCATGTTCAAAACGCCGCTGGCGGTTGGGTATGTAGCCAAGTACGATGCCCTTGATCAACGCCCTTTATCAGAGATCATTAACTCTCTGCCATTCCAGCCCGCGAATTTGATCGTGTTTGTCGAACGCTACATTGGGGGGCGTCCCTGGCTGCTTCTCCCCCTCCTGGTTGCATTGAGTTGTGGTGCGCTGGTAGTGATTGTTCTCTGGCGTCGATCCGGTTGGAAGGCTGTCGCGTTGTTAATCGTTGCTCCGTTATCGTACCTGGGGCCAATTGCGCTCTCCTGGCCGTTTCGTGACGATGTGATTCGTTTTTCGCTCCCCGTGATCCCATTTACCATTGGCATCCTGGTGTATGCGGGCGTTATTCTTGTAGACCGCTTGATTCCTTCGCTTGATGCCGAAATAGCTGCCGATGTCCATTCATCATGAATACAAATGATTGTTTACTCGTTACCCCATCACTAAACTTTAAGGAAATAGGATGCGAATTCTAGTGACTGGCGGCCTTGGAGCCGTAGGAACACCCCTCACCCGTGAACTTCGTCAGCGCGGTCACGAAGTCTGGATTGCTGATCGTCTTCACGCTCCCGGTCCCAATTACCTCCGCTGCGATGTAGGTATGTACCGTCAGGTAGCGCGGATATTTGAGGATCAAGCCTTCGATGTCGTCTACCATCTAGCCGCCGAATTTGGCCGCATGAATGGCGAAGACTTCTACGAGACCATGTGGCAGAGCAACGCCATAGGCACAAAGAACATGCTCCGCTGTCAGGAGCAGCACGGCTTTCGCATGGTGTTCGCCAGCAGTTCAGAAGTCTATGGCGATTGGGCGGGGGTCATGACCGAGGATGTCCTTGAGAAGCACCCCATCCGCCAGTTGAACGATTATGCGATCTCTAAGTGGGTCAGCGAGATGCAGATCATGAATTCTTCCGACCGCTTTGGCACAGAGACCGTGCGAGTGCGCCTGTTCAATACCTATGGTCCTGGGGAACCCTATTCGGAATATCGCAGCGTGGTGTGCCGTTTCGTCTATCACGCGCTGCACGATCTTCCCTACACGGTCTTTCTTGACCATCATCGATCCTCGACCTACATCGAAGACTGTGCTCGAACTCTCGCCAATATCTCCGAGCACTTCACGCCGGGGGAAGTCTACAACATTGCCGGGGACGAATATCACGACATCAAACATCTATCGGATATGATCCTCGGCTATCTTGGCAAAGACGATAGTCTCGTTGAATACAAGAAACTGGAAGCCCATAACACGCTCAACAAGCGTTCGGATAATGCAAAATCACGAAAAGACCTGGGGCATCAATCGACGGTACCGTTAGAGGTAGGAATTCCTCGCACCATCGAATGGCAGAAAGAGGTATATGGTCGTGACTAATAAGCAACCAGCGGCAGCTACCCCGCAAACCATCGTCGTTGTTGGCACAGGCTATGTAGGCCTACCTGCGGCTCTGATGCTGGCGAAGGCAGGGCATAAAGTCGTTGGCGTGGACATCAACGAGAACCTCGTGCGCGCCATCAACGAAGGAGTGATGCACATACGGGAAAGCGAGCTTCAGACGCTCATGGATGACCCGACGGTGAAGGCCAACATCCACGCCCAGTCAACTCCCTGCGAGGGTGATGTCTTCATCATTGCAGTGCCTACCCCTCTGGATGAGCGTAAGAAGATCGCCGAAATGGTCTATGTAGATGATGCCGTTCGCAGCATCATCCCCTTTCTACGGCCCGGAAATCTCGTCATCATTGAATCCACCATCCCGCCCTTGACCTGCCGGGAACATATCACGCCCATGATCGAAGAGGCCACGAGCCTCAAAGTAGGCGAGACGCTTTATCTCGCCCATTGCCCGGAGCGTATTCTCCCCGGCGACATCTTCCACGAGATCGTCCACAATGACCGCATCATTGGCGGCATCAACGAGATCACGCAGGAGAAAGCCGCCGCGATCTATGCCAGCTTTGTCAAAGGGCAGTTGTTCAAAACAGACGACATTACCGCCGAGTTAGCCAAGCTCATGGAAAACTCCTATCGGGATGTGAATATCGCCCTTGCCAATGAGTTCAACGCGGTGGCTGAGACCCTCGGCATTGATGGTCGCGGTGTGATCGAACTCGCCAACAGGCATCCCCGCGTGAATATTCTGATGCCCGGTATCGGGGTCGGCGGGCACTGCATTCCTATCGATCCCTGGTTCATCAAAGAGATCGACCCTGCCAATTCTCGTCTGATCTTCACCTCCCGTCTGATCAACGACGAGATGCCCCATAGGATCGCGGCCAAGATTCGCCATGCGGTGCGGGGAGTATCCTCCCCTCGGATCATTGCCCTCGGCGCAGCCTATAAACCTAACACCGAAGACCTCCGAGAAAGCCCTGCATTAGAGATCGTCGAGTTACTCCGAGAAGATGGCTACGACGTGCAGCACTACGATCCCCTCGTAGAAGGGATGGGATACACCTCTTTACTTGAGCTTGCCCGTGATGCCGATATGCTGGCAATCCTGATCGCTCACGATGACATCATTTCCGAGTTGGAACGCAGCCGCAGCGAAGTAGAGCAGGTCATGCGTACCCCGATCATTTACCGCTATTAGCAATCTTATGCAGCCAGCAGATGCTTCTCCCGCTTCCCTATCACGCATCCCAGTCTGGCACTGGGGCATGCTGGGGGCACTCGCTCTCTACCAGATGGTGATGGTGGGCTGGGTGATGCGCGTCTACCTGCATTTTTCGGTTGTTCTCATTCCCTGGTTGATAGGGCAGCCTGGCTATCGGCTGTACGACAATGTGCTGGTGCAGCACGCCCCCGGCAGTTTCTGGCTTCAGACGCTCCTTTCTTTCCTGATTCCTGATCCTCTCCTTCGGGCACGCGTATTCATGACTCTCGTGATGATCGCCGGGATCGCGCTTGTGTACTCCCTGGCACGTCGCTGGTGGACTCCACAGGCGGGCCTTGTTGCCGCACTGATCGCCGGACTCTGGGGGCCTGCGATCATGGATCACCTGATGTACTACGAAGTCATCCTTGGGGTGCTTGCTATCGCTGCGGTATCGGTCTGGCACGAGGCCAAGCCCAATGATCAATGGTGGCGTCCATTAGTGGCAGGCGTTTTTGCCGGAGGGACGGTTCTGTTCAAACAGCAGGGTCTTGCCGTGATTGCCGTGTTCCTCATCTGGCGTATCCTCGCTAGAACAGACTGGCGCTCGTGGCTGCGCGATAGCGGCCTGTTTCTCGCTGGAGCCGGGGCAGTCATAGGAAGCACGCTCGCATTCTTCGCCTTGCAGGGCCGTCTGACCGATATGCTCTATTGGGTCTGGACGTACAACACCAGAGCCGAATATGTCACCAGCACCGCCCAGGGGTTGGATTTGCGCGAAGGGGTTGTGTTGGTCGCCTGGCTTCTGCTGGTTCCGCTGTTCGCTCTCTTTGTGATCCCCCACCGTGAGCAGTGGCAGCGGCAGGGCATACTTCTCTTGGGGTTGCTTCCCGCCCTGATGACCCCCGCCTATCCTCGCTACGGTCGCTTTCATCTTTCGGGGTCAGTCCTTGTCGTTGCTCTGATTGGGGCCGGAGCCGCATTCTACTACTGGCGTACTCTCGCGCGGCGCGGAACATTGTCCTCGTTGATTCTAAACGGGTACGCAGCAATGAGCCTCATAACGCTGGCAGTTGCTCTAGGCTTGCCAACGTATTACCGGCTCAAGCTGGGGCCGTTGACTGCCGAATATTCTGAGCTAATCCCCGTAGCCGATTGGCTCACGCGCGAAGCGAATGTCCAGCCCGGGGATCGTACCCTGATCCTCCCATCTACCGATCCCACCTGGAACATCTATACAATTGGGAACTTTCAGCCTCCTACGCTCGTGATCGAGACCTACGGCTGGTTTTATCGTGTTCCCGGCATTGCCGATCGCTTAAGAAGATCCCTCGACTCATCTCCACCTATGTATGTGATCTTGGTGGAGAATCAACGTCAGACCATCCCTGCCGATCTGCTGGAGTTCGTCACCTCACACTATGCACAGATCGGCCAGATTGCCGTTTCCGAAAATGACCTCGGCTTCGTGACATTCTATAAGTTGGAGCAGTAAGGGGATGTTCTCACCCGCTGCTCTGATTTTGATTCCTCTGGGGTATCTGTATCTGTGGCCACTGGTCGCTCACTGGCTTGCCCCGGCGGACGATCTGAGTCCGTTAGAAGTCGCCTTCACCGCGATTGCGCTGGGGCTGGGGGTGTTAGCCCTCCTCCTCTTCTGGATTGGGATGATCCCCGGAACATGGCTTACTCCCTGGGTTGCACTGGTGATTGTGTTGGGGGGGCTGGCGATTGGCTTGATTCGCAATCCGGCCTGGTTCAATCCTGCTCGGTGGCGTGCATACTGGATCATCCAATGGAAACGCCTCTCCGCGCTGGATGTTAACTAGCTGCTGATGTGGGTCATCCTCGGCAGCCTGTGGATCATGCTGATCCATTCCCTCTACTACCCCTTCGTCGCCGACGATACGCTCTCTCGCTACGGCTTGCAGGCCAAGCAAATCTTTCTTGCCCATCGCATCCCCCCAGAAGTATGGGGCTATCCCCCCCTGATGCCCTTGACCTTTGCATCGACCTGGTTTGCGGCTGGCTCTGTAAACGAGCATCTCGCCCGCGTGTATTCCGT
>JAHEME010000677.1 GCA_024643825.1 Chloroflexota bacterium
GCTGCTGGCCTCGCCACTGGTGCGGAATGAATTTCCACAGCCGCAGCTTGATACGGCATTCGGGTTCTCGATGCGGAAACCGCCACCCATCAGGCTATCCACATAATCAATATTGGCGCCCTGAAGGTAGGGAAGGCTGACCGGATCGACAATTATCTTCACACCATCAATTTCCATCACGCGGTCGGTAGCCTGGGGATTCCCCTCGAAGGACATACCGTACTGCATCCCGGAGCAGCCCCCACCAGCCACAAACACGCGCAGTCCGTGATTCGTAACACCCTTCTCCTCCATCAACCCTTTGATCTTTTCAACGGCTGTGGATGATACAGAAAGCACAGGAGTTTCGACTGTATTGCTGGTATCTACTGCAATGCTGTTGAGAGTTGCATCACTCATGGGATTTCAGGCTCCTCTTAGGCAACTATGATCTGGCGAACGAACGAATGTATTGTACCATTCGGATAAAGTCAGGTCAATTACGCTTATCGCGATTTTGTTTATTCATTGGGCAAAGTGTATGTTACCTGAAAGCAACCGCCCGATGATCGGCGACCAGATACGAACAGCTCTCTTCGCCTTCGCGCAGATGGCCCAAACGACGCGGGATAACTCCTAGCAAGTGGCTAATATAGCGAATATCCAGCAGACAGATTTCGTCATGATTATCTGCAACTCCCCCATAGGGGCAGTTGCTGGTATGGATGACGTATCCCTGGTCATTTGGCTCCCAGCGGGCTTCATAGCCATGTTCGGTTAAATGCGTGACTACCCGATCCAGCCGAGCTTCAAAGGGTTCTCCCTCCGGGCCAGCATCAAACTCGGAGGCCATGCGATCTGCGAGACCCTCAAAGATTACATTCAACTGGGAGTCGTTTACGGTTTGTTTCAACTCGCTGATCATATGAGTTGCCAGTGAGTTCACATTTTTAGGGAAAATCGACTCGGCTTTTTCGGTCAGACCATATACATAGCGGGGTCGCCCAGGAGTAGTACGATGCCTGATCTCAGGCGCGGAGACCATGCCATCACTGCGTAGGACATCAAGATGATGGCGAACAGTGACAGGTGTCAGATCGTCAAGAGTACGGCTCAGGTCTTCGACGGTCGCTTCACCATGCTGTTTGAGATACTGAAGAATTTTCTGGCGCGTCTTCTGCATATCCGGCTCATTCTGGCTGAAAACCAGGCCCTTTTTCGTACAAAACACCTGTTTGCATTCTAGCGAGGCGAGGAATTAATGTCAAATCCACCTTTTTTATCCTATACCTGCGGATCGGTTGCTGTGACAAGATGATCCGGTTACTATTTTGATGAGCATACTCCCCTGGATGATCCAATCTCTAGCGGCATGGAATCAAGAACCTGTGGTACGGCGAGCAAAAGTCTCCAAACAACACGAAGGTGAGGTCGCCATTTTTCCGGCGAACCCGCAGGCCAGCTATGCCATTCGGCGTGTGGCGCAGCGATTTCTGCTCCTGGGCGGTGTCTTTCTAGCGGTAGGGCTCGCTGCCTTGATATTGATCGTCAAGTTCCAGATTCGGCCTCCTCTCGCGGTCATCGCCGGATTTGCGCTGCTCGCCAGCCTAGGGGCAGCGGGCCTGTTGATTGGAATCCGCACTTTGATCCGATCCCGCCAGCCGATTGCTATTGAAGTGCAGGAGCATCGGCTTGTATGGCAGGAAGGAACACGAATCACAACACTGGAATATCATGAGGTAGAACGGGTAGAGATGGTGCGAGGCCGCCGGCGCAGACGCAATGCGTCCTCCCTTGAGTTCCCGATCATTCGCTTTATTGAAAATGATGGTGAAATGCTGGAGCTGGAAGTAGTCTATGAAGATGCCAACACTCCTCCCTCACGCCACTTCGATGTCTATGGCATCACACAGGCAGTGCTGCCATATCTGCAAGGCTATGCCGAAATCACGCCAGATGTGGAAGACTTTGTCGAACATGGCATGGTCGATCTCGATACCTTACCGAAGCGGTAGGCTCCTCCCCTTATGACTCTCCTGAAACGACGTGGGGAAGCTCTCAGCGTGTTAGCCCTGCTGCTAATTACCGTAGGGCTTGGTTTCGTATTCGAGGGGCATCATCAGGATCGAAGTTATCTTGGCTATCGGATCGCACAGAACCTCCACGAAGGTCAGGGATTTGCGTACAACCTGGGCGAACAACCGACTCTCTACGATGCGACTGATCCACTCTATGCCGTCCTCCTGAGTCTGATGACTCCGCTGAATGCTAACCTGCCGCAGATCGGCAACTGGTCGGGCATCGCGGCGATCTGGCTCGGAGGGTTGTTCGTGTTTGCGCTGACGCATCGCGCTGGATGGATGACATCGCTTGCAGCCGCCGGAATCTACATCACGTTCCCGGTGCTATGGATTGCCCTTGGGCTAGATGTAACTCTGTGGTTGACCCTCTGCCTGTGCAGCCTGTGGTTCACTGTGAAAGAGTGGGGAATCGCAGCGGCCTTCCTGCTAGGAATCGCCACATTGCTG
>JAHEME010000678.1 GCA_024643825.1 Chloroflexota bacterium
CTACCAGCCTGTTTGTCGTTGGCGATCCGTTTGAGAATACGCGCTTCCTGCGGCAGGCTGATGATCCCGTCCTCGCCTTCGTCGATTTCTCGGATGTCGCCATTCGGGAAGCTGTGAGCGTCGAGACCCCGGGGTGGGGCGAACCGCTGATCGAAGCTGAAGGCGGCCCGCTGCTGCTGGCGGGTCAGACCGCAGGACGCCGCATCGCCATTCTGACTTTCGATCTCCATGCCTCGAATCTGCCGCTGAAGATCTCGTTTCCGATTCTGTTCTCGAATCTATTGGAATGGTATGCGCCCGCCCAGCCGTTCGATTCCTCCGGCCCGCTCCATCCTGGCGATCCGGTTGTCATTCGTCCGCAGGCTGCCACCACTGATTATCGGATCACATTTCCCGATGGAACGCAGCAGCTCTATCCGGTGCGTGAGGCGACCCTGACTTTCGCCTCCACCACGGAATTAGGTGTATATACGGTAGACTTGATCAGTGGCACGGAACAAACGCTTACCGGGCAGTTTGCCGTCAATCTATTTTCCCCGGCAGAAAGTACCATCGCGCCCGTCGATTCAATCCAGATCGGGCAATCGCAGATTGGCGAAGCCGCCCCCTCCGAACGCTACGGGCAGCGCGAGCTGTGGCCCTGGTTGGCGGTCGCCGGGCTGATCGTGCTGGCCGTCGAGTGGTGGGTGTATCATCGGGGAAGCGCTCTGCCGGGAAAGCCTGATTCAACCACGCGCCGCCGCTGGTGGGGGGCAGACCGCCGGAGTCCATAGCTCACCACAGATTGCAAAGGAGTTGTCGTGCCGAAAGACTTTATCCCGGATTATGCAACGAATGTACTGATCCCGATTGCGAATCCGGCCAGCGCACAGGGCTTGCTCGATCTGGCATCGTCCCTGTGTTCACCGGTCGATGGCGAGTTGATCGTCCTGTTCGTCGCTCTGGGCATCGATCCCGGACGCGACAGCCGTGCGGTGGCCGAGATTACGCCCGTGGTCGAGAAGTTTGCAGCGGATGGCTTTACCATCCGTCTCGTGACTCATGTCTCTGCCAATGCCGCGCGTGGCATTCTCGATGTCGCCCGCGAAGAGGGGGCCGATCTGATCGTGCTCGGTCTGCCGCCGCCGCGTGGTGGGCAGGTGGCTCTGGGTGGTGTCGTCGAGGCGGTTACGGCTACGGCTCCCGCCGACATGCTCGTTTATCGCGCGGCGGCTCGCACTGACTTTGAGCGTGTGGTGGTTGCGGTCGATGGGCAGCTTCCGGCGCGGGTAGCCTCCCGCATGGGCATCCTGATCGGCGCGCGCTATGAAGTTCCGGTAGAGGCCATCTATGTGCAGGACCCGCGCCGCCCCTGGTGGGAGGGCTACGGGCGCATCGCCCAGTCGCTATCTGATCTTCCCGGTCAGCAGACGGTCGAGCGTTCTGTGGTACAGGCGCAGGCATGGGTGAGTGGGCTTCTCTCCCGTATCAATGATAGAGACCTGCTGATTGTGGGGGTTTCACAGCGCAGCCGCCTTGAACGCTGGTTGTATGGCAGCGTCTCGCGCGAGATGCTCAACCATGCCCCCGGCCCTCTTGTTCTCATCCGACGTTCTACTGAGGCTCCGGCGGCGGGCCGCCTGGCGCGCATCCGCAATCGCTTCAATGTCACGCTGACTCAGGTCGAACAGGAAGAAGTGATCTGGAAATCTGAGGAGATGGGGTCAGCTACGATTGATTATGAGATATTGATGCTTATCTCGGCGATCCTTGCCTCGCTCGGTTTGCTGCTCAACAGCGGGGCAGTGATCATCGGTGCGATGCTGGTGGCTCCCCTGATGCAGCCGCTGATTGGGTTCTCAACAGGTATCGCCACCGGGCGGCTCGATCTGGTAGCGAAATCGGTGTCAACGCTTGTCCAGGGTGTGCTGCTTGTGCTGGGAATCTCAGTTGGGATTGGTCTGCTGGTGCACGGCGTCGATTTTCCCACCCCTGAGATGCTCGCCCGTACCAGCCCCGGTCTCCTGGATGCAGGGGTCGCTTTGGCTTCTGGCGCGATAGGCGGTTACGCGACCGCCCGCAAAGACATTCCCTCTGCGCTGGCAGGGGTAGCGATTGCCGCTGCGTTGGTCCCGCCCTTGTGTACTGGTGGATTATTCCTTGGTGCAGGGGATGTCGCTTCGAGTGCGCGCGCCCTGCTGCTGTTCCTCACCAACATCGTCTCGATTGTGCTGGCAGGGTGGGCCGTCTTCTTCTGGATGGGAATGCGCCCGCGCCGCATCGAGCAATCTCGCCGTCAGCAGTACATATCGCTGGCCCTTGTCACCGTCCTGATGCTGCCTGTCATCGCTATCTTGCTCTCGATCAGCAACCGCGAATCGCAGGCAACACTTGTAGAGCGTCGGCTCGAAAACCTGCTCACGCCCGCCGAGGTGGTTGGCCTGGATGTGCTGCCCGGAGACGAAACGCGCGTGATCGTGACGGTACGCAGCGCCGAGGGTATTCCGTCGTCGCAGGTTCAAATAGCG
>JAHEME010000679.1 GCA_024643825.1 Chloroflexota bacterium
GAAATCCACCGGGAACATCCACTCCTGCGTTTTCATCTCGACATCGAACTTTTGCCTTGTGAATGAGCCAAGCGCGCAGTTCTTCCGGCTTTACAAGCGGCACCCGTTTCCCCTTCGTTCGTTTTCCATTACGTCGGAGCAATATTTCACGGTCTGGGCCTCGCCAGTCAATACATTTCGTGGGATTGGCTCGCAAGTCAAAAGCATAGTACCGGTGGGTAAGGAACGAGTCTCCGATCTCCTTTAAGCCAAAGCCCTCAGGCGAACACCATTGCGGCCGTGCCGGTTTTCTCTTTGCCAAAATCCAGACTCGATACGCCCCTTCAAGCTGGTCAATTCGAGTCAGGAAATCGCGCCTTGCATCCGGTGCACGATGGAAACAGTCCTCCCATACTCGTTTGTGCCAGGCGTAATTGTCAACAATGCGTTGAGCATAGGCTGTTTCTGCATCAACTTCTAAACGGGCAAGCCAGTTCATACGCCCTCCTCATTCAATGTGGCGGGGGCAGTGCCTGGCGTCCAGAACGCGGCCGCCCATTCGGTTTTGGTCCGGTCGTTCCAAAACTTAAGATCGGTCTCCAGTTGCTCGTAATTCACCCGAACGTCCTGTGATTTCGCCATGAGAACCATGCGCAGGACGCGGGGGTGTAACTCTTCTCTTTCCGCTGCCAACAAATGCTGAAACCGACGTTCGGTTGCTGTCAACTTGTTGTCATCACTAGCTTTATCGCCTCGACTCAGCTCAATTGCCTTGCAGGTTGCACCAAAATTTCCGGTGTTTGTTTCTTTAGGATGTGTAGCGAAGAGCCCGGCGATAAACGCCGCAACATCTTCTTTGATCGGCACTCCCAGTCGGCTTAGTGCCGGCCAGGCGCGATGTTTCTTGTTTTCCACAAGCACGCAGCGAAGGTTGGCCATCATCCCCCGATCATCTTTGTACTTGCGGAGTCGTTCAAGAAGCCAGCTCATGAGTTTTCCTCCTTGGTCTGATTAGTAGTTGATTCAGGTTCTTCCCGTGACGTCGTCAATTCTTGCCACCCTTTGGCAAAGGCTCGCATCTGGCGTGGCGTCTCTTGCCCACAGGCTGTCCGGTAGGCTTCGCAAGCAGACGAGAATAGCATTTTTCTCCATGCCTGACGGGTGGGTACAGCGGCATCGGTGTCGATGGCTTCGATGTGAATCATAAGCAGCAGCAATTTTCTTTCGACGGTAGTCCAGTAGTGCGTAGTTGCGATGGAATGCAGTTTTTCTTTGAGTGCCCACTTATCCTGCTTTGCTCTTTCCAACCTATTTTGCCAGTCCGCATCTATTTTCTTTCTGTATTCTTCAACAGCCCCGCCTAAACGACTTTTCCAAGATTCAGACTGTCCCACCTCGGATTCATATGTTGCGGTCCCTTCAGGAGTGCGAAGGCGCGCAGGGATGTGAAAGACGGATTCAACCAAATCGACAATCTCTGCTGCCTGCTTTGGATTGGTAATCATTGAATTCACAACGATCTCGCAGTCGATAGCATCAGGAATATTTAACAAACAAAGCGGTCCACGGTTTGAGGTTGAAGCCCCCTTCCTGCGCACAAGCAAAGAATGTAACTCCCTCCAAATGGAAACGCTAGGTCGTGCTGACAACAATTCACGCTCTCCATTTTTGTTTAGCACAGTCGTTGCGAACTGATCCGGAACAAAGCTGTTCTTTTCATCTTGAAATTTGGGATAAAGAAACCCTGGGCCCAGCAAGACTCTTTTACAATCTTCATTTACTCGAAGCATTCTAGTTTGCGGGACGAGTCTTCCGATGTGAGTTCGCGTCGCATTAGTAATAGCCTTATCGTCATTAGGTGATTTGACAGGCATCTCCCACAACGGTCTGCCCAGCCAGTCGCTCGAATCCCCATAGACTAATTTTAAGTCATCGTAGGTGTTCATATTCAAGTGTATGGATTCATGAAGTTTCTTAGCTCGCAGGAATGTAAATAAGATTGACTTGCCTGAGCAAGGACCTCCTTTGGGATTTGGTGGATTCTTCATTTTGACTTTTCCCCAGACTCTCGATGAAGCCTTACCGCCCGCCACAAAGAAATTTTGAAATGTGAGTAGATTAAGTGCGATTTCTTCTGGGGTGTACTCGCTTGGGGATCCACCATTTGATGCGTGATCGAATAGGGTTGACGTGTTCCCACTTGCGCGGGTATAACATAATCTGTTCAGCGTTGACCAACCCCTTTCATCGTCAGTCTCATCACTCTTGTCAGAAGGGAGAAGGTTTAATTCCGCCACCTGCAGCCACGGCTTCTTCTTCTGAAACAACTCAAACGAATCCTTCCAATCCGTGAGGTACTTCTGTACTGCTTCAGGCAACTTTTTCGGCACTTCGCCCCACTCGGTGTAATCCTTCGGACCGTTGAGTGCCGCGTGAGCAACACACAGAAAGAGGCGCATGAGAGAAACCCTCTCGTGCGGGCGGACCGCCAGATCGGCATATTGCGAACCATTTGTAAGAACCTCGCT
>JAHEME010000680.1 GCA_024643825.1 Chloroflexota bacterium
GTCCACGACGAGATTACGTTTTCGTCCTTGATATTGTCGATGCTTACCTCACACTTGCGGAGGCAATGGTTGACGGCACACATACTGGCGAAGCTTTTAACTTTGGGCTCGATCAGCCGATGAGTGCCTTGGAGATGGTTCGAAAGATTATTAGCTTATCCCCCTACCCTGCTCTTGAGCCTGTAATCCTCGGCAATGCCTCCAACGAGATTCAAGAACAGTATCTCAACAGTAATAAAGCACATCAATTACTTGGATGGCATGCCACGCACTCGCTTGAAGAGGGTCTTCAAAGAACAATGGACTGGTATGTAAACCACCTCCAATCCTTGGAAGCGTAAGACCGCATGGATGCTGAAGAAGCTGCATGGCTGGCGGAACATATTCAAAAGGCGGTCGCCGAAATCTCTTACAGACCGGGACTAACCATTGAGGTGGATGATCGGCCTGATCTCTGGGTGCAGATCATCCCAGAAATCGATCCCTCAGGGGCAGCTAGACTTTCCGGTTATGTACTCAACTTTCCGGCGCGCATGCTAACAGATTCTATGACTCTCTCAACGACATCCGTAGCAGAGATCATCTTCCCTCCCGGAATCCAACTCATCGCCTCAGAACCGGGCAGCCATGCAACTCTATGGATCGATCCGGGAATCGACCTCCGGATGCTCGCCCAGCTTTGCGGGGAGGTTCTTGTAAATCTGGTCGGAGCACATCCTCATGCTTCTATTAATATCCAGATTGAACATGAACTCTAGATTGTAGCAGAGGGTACCCATTAGCAAACGCCGAATTCGACTTGGAAGCGGTCTTGATATTGCCAAGCTCGCAGGTACCATCGAGCAACTTCCCATCAATGAAGAAGACTCTCCTGCGCTTATCTGCAATGATCCAGAAGACTCGAACGCATGGGTGTATCTAAAATACTCTTTCTCTTCACAGCGCCGCAGAGAGTGGATACTCACGTCAGGTTTTCCGTTCTTTGATGAACCAGTCGCCATCATCAAGAGTACGGGAATCATCCTACCCTCTGAGACACTGATCTTGAATCACAAGTATGGTATATTCCTTACGCTCTCGCTTCATTCAACTGCAGATCCGAAAGCTATCGCGAACCTTATTTCTGATCTTATGTTTCGCCTACAAGGAATCACGGATGGCACCTCGATTGAGGTCGCACTGGAAAATGATTAGGGAAATATGACTAGCCATAATGAATTACGTGGTAAGCGTGTCTTAATTACCGGATCTACTGGTTTCATTGGCTCCCACCTCACCCACCGTCTGGTTCAGGAAGGGAGTCTCGTCACGGCCTTTGTGCGCCATACTTCCGATCGTAACAGCCTTCGCGATCTGCTCTCCTCAATCGATTTGCGGGAGGTGGATATCCGAACCTTTGGTGCGGTGAATGCCGAAATCGACAGAATACGCCCCGAATTCGTATTTCACCTGGGCGCAGAGGGGGTCAAGAATCCGTTTCTGCCCCATAACCTCGCACTCCGCACAAATCTGGATGGAACGATCAATATTGTACGTGCCTCTGCCGCCGCAGGAGCACACAGAGTCATTCAGACTGGCACCAGCCACGAATATGGAGATCTAGCATCAGAACACAAGTTAGACCCGATTTCTCCCTATGCAGCATCAAAAGCCGCAGCATGGGCCTTCTGCCGCATGTACTTTCGCACCATGGGTTGGCCTATCGTAAGCCTACGCTTATTCCAGGTCTACGGGCCGGGTCAGAACGGCACGTTGGTGCCATCTGCGATTGCAGCCGCATCAAAGAATGAAGTCTTTCCAACAACACCCGGTGAGCAAGTCCGCGATTGGATCTTTATTGATGATGTTATTGATGCGTACTTGCATGCAGCCACCGCACCGGGCATCGAAGGGGAGACATTTGACATCGGGACTGGGATTGGCACAGCGGTCAAAGATGTTGCTGATTTGATTTTTCATCACTTTAAGAGCGACAGTCTGAAGGTCGGTGCCCTTCCCTACCGTCCGGGAGAAGTATGGGAACAGGTTGCCCAAACGGATAGTGCCAACAATAAGTTGGGCTGGAAACCTACCATTTCCCTTTCTGAGGGTATTGCGCGCACTATTTCAGTAACAATGGAGCCGGAGGTTAATCGCAGCCTTCCTAGCATGGCTTATGCTGACGGGATAGGAACTGGCGTGGAAACTGAGTCTGCCGCAGAGAAACTACGTGCAGAAATCCTGGATAAGGTGACTGAATATTATCGAATCGTGCATGAGCCTACACGCTGGGAATCAGGAACTAACCGGGTGCAATATGCAGGGCGGGTATTTGACGATCAGGAGATGCGCAACGCAGCGGAGTCTGTCCTTGATTTCTGGCTAACGGCAGGACGATTTGCCACAAACTTCGAGGAAGCACTGGGGGGATATCTTGGAATCCGCGAAGTGATTCCAGTGAACTCAGGCTCATCAGCAAACCTCGTAGCAATTAGCACCCTCTGCTCAAAGCAATTGCATCAACGC
>JAHEME010000681.1 GCA_024643825.1 Chloroflexota bacterium
GATCGGGTGATGGAACGGGCGTAATGCGTTCATAGTGGGGATCGGTGATAGGAAGAATCAGCACACACAGTATAGCGCGTGGGGATGGGAATCACGAAGGGGAGAACGGAAACCTCACCTCTCCCGCAGCCATCGCGTGGTTCGCGTTCAAATCAACCTGACGGCTCCAGAGGCTTCTATCGAATGAAAGGGATATGCCGCCAGAGTTTGAGGGCGAAGGACAGGAGATCGGCGAGACGCTTATTGATGGCGAGGGCGGTCTCGTAGCTGCTGATCTGTATCCTGGTGCGGTTGGTGGTGATGGTCTGGGGCTCGGTGAAGCGGCGGATGCCATCCGGCCCATGACGGCGGCCCATACCGCTATCTTTGAAGCCGCCCATCGGGCCATCCATCGCGGCCCAGATCATGTAGCTATCGTTGACGCACACGCTGCCCGCTTCGAGCTTGTGGGCGACCTGCTCGGCGCGGCGGCGATCCCCGCCCATGACGGCAAAGTGCAGCCCGTAGCGGCTATCGTTGGCCTGGTGGATGGCGTCTTCGACGGACTCGACTGAATGGAGGGCGAGCACCGGGCCGAAGGTTTCCTCGGCGTACATCTTCATATCGGGGGATACGCCTGTCAGGATGGTCGGCTCGTAGAAGTAGGGGCCTAAATCGGGGCGATGGTGGCCCCCGGTGAGAATCTGCGCGCCTTTTTGCAGGGCGTCGCCGACGTGATTCTCGACAGTGGTAAGCTGCTCCTGGCTGATCAGGGAGCCGAAATCGGCGGAGAAGTCGGGCGATGCGCCCAGGCGGAGAGCTTCGGTCTGGAGTATCAACTCCTGCGTGAAGCGATCATAGATGTCGTGGTGAACGTAGGCGCGCTCAAAGTTGATGCACACCTGCCCGGCGTTGTTGAATGTACCTTCGATGGCGACGGTGGCGGCGTGCTTGACATCCGAATCGGGGAGGACGATCAGGGCGTTCTTGCCGCCAAGCTCCATGTTATAGGGGATCAGACGGTTGGCGGCACGGGTGGCGAGTTTGCGCCCGGTCTCGGTGCTGCCCGTGAACATCAGATAGTCGATATTGTCAATCAGGGCTTCGCCCAGTTCACGGCCCGGCCCGGTGACAACGTGAATCAGGTCGGAGGGGAGGCCGCATTCGATGATGAGGTCACGCGCCCAGAGCGCGGAAAGCGGGGTCAGGGAGGCGGGCTTGATCACGACACCGTTCCCGGCGAGGAGCGCGCCGAGGGCGTCGGAGATCGACAGAATGAAGGGGAAGTTCCACGGGCTGATCACGCCGACGACGCCGACCGGATGGTAAACGACGGTACTCTTATCGCGAAGGGGAATGGCGGATTTGATGCGATGCGACTTCAGGGCACGCGGGCCGTTGGCGATCAGGTAACGGGCTTCCGAGGCGACGGCGAAGAGTTCGACAAAGGCATCGCGGCGGGATTTGCCCGTCTCGGATTGGAGCACGTCGAAGAGTTCGTCCCGGCGGTCGAGGATGGCATCATGAAATCGCTTGAAAATGTGCATCCGTTCGCGGAAGGAGAGGGCGGCCCAGGCTGGTTGGGCGGCGCGCGCTGTATGTACGGCGGCGATCACGTCGTCCGGGGTGTGATGGGGGACAATGCCTGCGACATCTCCGGTTACGGGGTTGATGACCCGAATCTCGTGCTGATCTTCCCGGATATTCGGGGCTGCTGCGACGATGGTTTCTGTGGCGGTCATCGTTCTGTGTCCTCCTGAGCGTGCAACGTGTGACACGATTTCGCGTATACATTTGATAATCGTCATTTTAGCAGGGTATGGTCTTCGCCTGCCAACAGTCTATGAGAAAGGTATCTGTCATGAGTTCCGAACTTCCCCCCAACGAGCAACCTACAACGTCCCAGTCGAGGTCGATGTCTGGCCCGGTGATGGGTGGCGTTGTGCTGATCGTGCTGGGATCGATCTTCCTGCTCCAATCGCTGGGTGTCGACTTCCCGTTCAACTTCAACTGGTGGGCGTTCTTCATCCTGATCCCAGCTTTTTTGCTGGGTAAATCGGCCTGGGAAACATATAAGGCCAATGGGGAGCAGGTCAACAAGGAAGTGCGCAGCAAGGCCGTCGGCGCGGCGGCGGTGGCGGTCATTGGCCTGAGCTTTCTGGCCGGGATCGATATGGGCAAAATCTGGCCGATCTTCCTGATCCTGGGTGGGATCGGGGTGCTGCTGGGCGGCATGGGCGGCAGCGACCAGTAACGCGCCCCGCCTCCCGCATTTTCTGACGCCCCGTTCCACACAGCGGGGCGTTTTGCTGCGCTTCAGCGCCCGATCCCCGTTGACAGCAATGATACAATAGAAGTGATTGCTTTCCCCCTCATGAATGCCCTGAAGGAGCACGCTGTGGATCTTTATTTGCGCAACCGGGTGGCCCTGGTCGCAGCAGCCAGCCAGGGGTTAGGCTATGCTACGGCCCTCGAACTTTCCCGCGAGGGCGTGATGGTGGCGATTTGCTCGCGCAATGAAGCCA
>JAHEME010000682.1 GCA_024643825.1 Chloroflexota bacterium
CGTAGCTTGCCGCTCGCGCTCGGCGACTGCTTGCAGGGCTTCAGACGTTCTGTTTGCATACACGCCCAGATTAATGATCTTTTGATGGATCTCATTTTCCAGACCTAACCGGGCCGAATCGCTGGAAGTAGCCAGAAACTCCTCCAGCAGGGAGCGAGTCTCTTCCCAGCGCTGGTTGGTATCGTCGAGCGTACTGATAACCTGCAATCTGGCCGGATCATTGGGAGCTTGCAGGATGTCTTGATTCAGCTGAACCTGTGCCGATTCAAAGGTCGTTATCAACGTTCGGATTTGCCCATCGAAGTTGTCGCGCTCATCAGGGAAGTCCGCTGCATTCGTCACCAGAGGCGCAAGGTTCAGAAGAAGGACCTCCTGATCTTCCGCGGCCTGTGTGTCCGCACTAAGTTCACTTAGATGAATGACTCCCTGCCAGCCGATGAGACCCGATGAGACAACCAGACTGGTGCCCATGATTGTCACAAGGAGCAACTGGAAGGTAAGAGAATTGAATAGTCGTCGCATGGTGGACCTCCTTAGGCCGCTTCAGTTATTGGCTTTGGGCTGGCGGCGGCCTGCGGCACGAACCCGATTACAACTAGAACGATGCCCAGCGCCGCCGCTGCCAGTGGCCCGTACAGGGAAGCCCAGAGGTAGCTCATTTTGATGTTCTGAACACGGGTGACCTGTCGGATGAGGTCATCACCGGACACTTCCCCACCCCAGCGAGAGACGGTGGACAACCGTTCCCCGCTGGTGGATACCACCCAGTCCCCTTCGCATGCTTCCTGGTACTTGACGATTTCTCCAGTGACGGGTTCAACCCAGTACTCCAAAACGAAGTCAAAGCAAGTGACCACCTGCCCCGGTTCCAGTGTTACCCAGTCGGCATTGGCGGCTGTATTGTCGAGGTCTCCGTGAAATGTGAAGAGGTAGGTGTTTACGCCCCCGATATTCTCCTCGTGATCAAAGACCACCGGCAGGCTGACATAGCTGCTGTTGCTGATCACGTAGGTGGTGTTTTTGGCAACATTGCGCGGGAAGAAGTAGTAGTCGCCCGCACCGTCGCCACCGACATTTTGACCTGTTGCCGCATCGACTGTCGCCGTCGAAGTATAGTCCCAGGTCACTTCATCTGTGACCGGGTCCCGTGTTTCGTAATGGTCGCTGATCAGCACCTGCCCGGCTGGGGCGGCGCTGGCGTCGGCCGTCACGGTGCGCGCGGTCAGGTTAATCGGGTCATCTGCCAGGGTGGTCCCTTCGGGATACTGTCCTGTCGCCTCATCGGGATACCCGGTCTGGCCCAGCGTATTCACTTCCCACGTCCATCCGTCGGAATAACGATCGGACCAACGCTGGCTGAAACCGAATTTCCATACCGCAGTCATTACGAGCAGTAACGCTCCAAAAACTAACATCCATCGTTTCATCTTATACACTCCTTATATAAACTGTGAAAAGTCAGAACATGATACCGCAGCGCACTTCCCGGCCCCCTGTGCGCAAGCGAAATACCATTACTACTACTACATACTTATCGATACACCGCTCTTGGCTAACACCTTAAGCGAGAGTTCCTGGAGTTCCTGGATTGTGTACTTCCCTTTGATAAACACCTTCTGTATTCCCGGTAGATGGAGCATCTCCCAGCCTTGCTGCATTCCCGTGACAACAATCACGGGGATGTAGCGCGTACGCGGATCAGCACGAAGATAACTCGCTACCTGGAAGCCATCCATCACCGGCATCATCAGATCGAGAATGATCAGGGCAGGGATGTTCTTCTTGATCTGCTCCAGGGCTTCCAGACCGTTGGCGGCCTCTTTGATCGGCAGATTGATGCCCCGTAGCATCAACTGCATGATTCGGCGCGCATCGGGGTCGTCATCAACAACCAGCGCATACGGGCCAACATCCACTAGTGGAACCGATTCATCCCTGGGTGTATTCATGGTTATGCTGGCCTTTCTTAGACATAAGTTCGTTCTTGCTCAGGTCTGAATATATCGACTTGCCCACAAGATTCTACGCCATTGTGCAATCTGTAACTATTTAGTTATGCCGGGCACGCCATCAAGCCGATAGGTGGGTGGGTGTGCTGCTATCAACCCTATGGAGAGGCTCCAGAACGATGTCCACTGCCCGCTTCAGCTTCTCGACACTAATCTCGCCTTTCGGCAGCACCACGGATGCTCCCAGCCGCTTCAGTCTCTGATCCGCTCCCAGTGCCGATATGATGATCACCGGAATATTGCGGGTCGTTGGATTCCCCTTCAAGCGGGTCAAAACCTCAAAGCCGCTCATGTGAGGCATCATCAGGTCCAGCAGTATCATCGTCGGCGGCGTCTGCTCAATAAAGGTGAGCGCTTCCTGCCCATTCTTGACGGCTGCCGATTCCCACCCGATGATCTTGAACATTCGTGTTAGGATGATCCGCGCATCCGGGTCATCATCCACAATCAAAACCTGTGCTTCTTCGAAAACCTGAGCTGGCATATTCTCTCTCC
>JAHEME010000683.1 GCA_024643825.1 Chloroflexota bacterium
TCATCGTCATGTCGACTTCGCCGGTCTTGATCGCTGACTCAAGCGTCGAGACATCTGGGTAAGTCCTCCAAATCATCGTCTTTATCTTCGGCTTATTCCCCCAGTAATCGTCATTTCTGACCAGCACGATTTCTTTCCCGCGTGTCCATGACACGAACTTGAAGGGCCCAGTGCCGACAGGATTGTAGTTAAAGTCCTTGCCCAGTCTCGTCACAGCTGATGGACTCTCGAACGCTGTTAGGTATGTGGCGCCAACATCGGAGATGAATGGTGAGAATTTGTACTGGAGGTTAATCTTAAGCGTGTAGGTGTCTAGTGCAACTGCTGGCTGTTTGTGGTCCAACATGGCATATAGGTAGGCGTTAAAGGCTTCTGTTAGACTGGCCCCATAGATCTTTGCTGGATCTGAAGATAGCATTCTTTCGAAATGGAATACCGCGGCGGATGCATTGAAGGGTGTGCCGTCCTGGAATCTCACACCTTGTCGCAATTTGAACGTATAAGACAATCCATCCGGCGCTTCTGTCCATGATTCCGCTAGAGCGGGGCTATACTGCTCCGGTTTGGAGTAGACTTCTGATGGGCTGCCCCTTACGAGAGGGTCGTACATCGCTCCTCCCAAGAGCCATGACCAGTAACCCGAGAACAGATATGGATCAGTAGCTTGTAGTGTCCCCGCAGAACCAACAACAAGAGTACTCGTATGTGCTTCAATTATTGACGCATGTTGTTGTTCCTGCTGGATGGTGTAGACTCCAGCTATCGCCACTATCGCTATCAGTAGAACTGCGGCTAGTGATACTTTTCTTCTCGTTGTACGTAACAGTATTTTCACCGGCATGTTGTTCGCCTCCCCGAGGTATAAAAAAATTGGTATATACATATTCGAATAGAATATATGCGCTCATATGTTCTTTTAGAAAACGGGCGCCGCATGATTCGGCTGACTCTGATTGTAGGTCTTTGAAACGAGACGATTTCAATGAGAACCGCAGAATGCTGTGAACTTGCGTGCGGGGTAGTCGTCCTGCTTCTAGTCAGCGTATCGTCTTGTGCTAGTACCGCGGAAGGAGCTACGATAAAAGACATAAGCTACAGCACTGATCAGACCTTGAACCTACGTATCGTGATTCAATCTTCATACTCACAAATGACATACCTTCTAGTCGAAGTGAGACAACCATACTCTCCGGAAATCATTGCCGATAAGACAATCCAAGTAGGAGCAGGTTCCAAGATAGAGCCCGTCGAATTCCTGTTGAAGCCACCGAACCATCAAACCTGGGAAATCAAGGTGTCTCTCTATCGAAGCAACATCAACGGTGAAGAAGTGGAACTGCTGCAATACAAGATTATCGACATCAATTTGAAGCGAAGTTCCTTCGACTGGAATCTAGTTGTTCCGCTGCTTATAGGCATCTTAGTGGCTGGAATTTTGATTCATAACGAAATAGTGAAGAGAAGAAACAGGCATGATTGGAAGAAACGGAAAATGAAGAAAAAGCATGGTGCTTAGCTTTCCGGTGACCATATTGTCCGTGGTCAACGACACTGTGGGGTCGGTGATGTGTAGGAGCGAGAAAAGCATCGAACCTCCGTCTCTGCTTCCTGAATCTCCGTTTAATGCCATGTCTTTCAAGGTTATAGTATTCAGTGATTGTAGTGCAGTGTGCCAAATGCCCTGAGATAACACATCTTATCTTTGGAACCGCAAACCCTATTATGGCCATACTCAGACTTCGTCTGGATTCCAATTTGAAGCACAATTTGGCAGACATGTCTTGGATGCAAGCCGCAGAGGCTTTCAAAAAATCCGATCTCGTAATCTTGCCCGCGGGCACACTACATGGTCACGGCCCTACTCCAATCGGCATTGATTACACATCAGTTCAGAAGATTGCCGACGAAGTGGGAAAAAGGACTGGGTTTGTAACGTTGCCAGTTGTTCCCTTCGGAGAGAACGAGAAGCAGAAGTACTATCCTGGGTCCATCGCGATCAGCGGCAGTACGTTAGCCCAGTTCTATGAAGACATTTTCCGCAGTCTGCACCGAAATGGCGTCAGGAAGGTTCTCGTTCTTAATGGACATGGCGGAAACAAAGAGGCCCTAATGCAAGCTGCGAGGAATGTCAGAGAATTAGACATGTTCATTGCGATTAACGAATGGTGGCGATTGCTTGGAATGTTGAACCCCGAATTCCACAAGAGAGGCTGTCATATCGAGGAATTGGCGGTTGCTCTCGCATTAGGCAGCAAGGGCATAGCGGACGTTAGGGACGCTGGATACAAAGGGGAATGGGGTGACCCTCCAGACATCGCAATACCGACTAGGAAGGTATTCGGAGAGAATATCGAGCCTCAGGGCTTCAACGATTTTCTGTATAAAGGTGGAAAACTCACTATACCAATCGAGAGTTGGGACTTGGACGTTGAAGGCGGAACGATTGTAAGAAAAGAGGAATTGGATGAGTTTCTGGAGAACGGCAAGAAGATGCTGGAGCT
>JAHEME010000684.1 GCA_024643825.1 Chloroflexota bacterium
AACATGAAAATTCTTCTGGTATACTTTTCTAGAACTTCAATGGACAACGTTATTACCGGAACTTGACGCACAAGTCCAATCAGGAAACGGTTTTGGTTTATTGCGACAAGTGCGGCGCCAAAGCTAACACGCACGCCAGGTACTGCATCCTGTGCGGCAACGCGATCATTCAGCCGCCGCTCTTGTGGCAAATCCGACACGGCCAAGCAGCCAATCAGCCACTATCTTCGAGTCAGCTGAGATCGTCTGGGCGTGTGGCGACGCGTGATGCAATGGAACTTGAGACTAGAAGACTAGTGCCTGAAAGTATCGAACAAGAATCCGCAACCAATAGAACAAACCACCCACGCTTTAGTTCCCCCACCACCCAATCAGGGGATTCCCTAGTGCAGGTCGAGCAGACTCATCCAAAAGAGCAGCAGACCCCACACCAAAACCAAGAGCAACTGCTCGCCGAAATCGCACTCAAGGATCTTAAGGAAACCTACCCACCCCAAGCGCGCAGAACTCGAAAACGCTCAACCACGCTCATCTGCTACACAATGCTACTCACAGGCACTCTAAGCCTAATCATCTCAGTAATCGCATCCTCCACAATCCTAGCGTTCATAGGCCTGGGCATTTTGTTCTGGGGTGCACTGCTACTCTTCATCAAACCCCAACATTACGTCCGGTCGGATCTCATGGATTCCACCGCACTCTCCTCACTGAAAACAATCGACCGAGTCATGCTAAGCCTAGGCTACCTCGAGAAGGGCATCTACATACCCGGAGGGAATCCCGAGAGAGTAGTAGTCTTCGTTCCAGCCGAACCATTCGGGAGAGTCCCCACCATTAGTGAGATTGAAGATCAGACGTTCATCGAGGACCCAAAGGGAATCGCTATGATTCCCCCAGGCATCGCATTGGCAAACATGATCGAAAAGTATCTCGACATCGATTTGACGAAATGCAGCCTTGAAACTCTGCGTGAGCGACTGCCGAAATTGTTGATTGAAGATCTTGAGATAGCGCAGGATTTTGAAATGCAGGCGAACGGCGCTGAGGTGCGTCTCAGGTTCAGTGAATCAATTTACTACGACTTCTGTCATGAGATCAGGGACAGCACGAGGGTTTGTGCGGGTCTGGGTTGCCCGATGTGCAGTGCTATGGCATGTGTGCTAGCCATATCAACAGGCAAACCCGTTTCGCTCGAAGGGGATAAGTACTCTGCAGACGGAAAGACGATAGAGTCCACTTATCACATCCTCGAGGCTTAAACGGAATGCAGTTCCCACTGGGTTTCTGGGACCTCAGCCTCTGGACAGCAATAGTCACAATAATACTACTCGTCACCTCAGAACTCCTATCCCCATACTACGGCAGAACAGGAATAATCATCAACCGCCACCGACTCCGCATCGCAGCCATGATCCTCGCATTCATATTCCTAGGCACAGTGGCATACAGAATCTACGAAATCATCACCAAAGCATGAGAGTTCAGGTCAGCATGAAACGTTCTCATGGCGCGAAACCTAAACCGAGCATTGTATACCTTGCTGGGAATGGTTCGAAACACTGGGCGTCTCGACAGATGAAACGCTCACTTGACAAGATAAGGGAAGAGGACGCCTAACCCTGTTTACGACTATGAGGGATAGGCGAGGGTACGTTCGAGCGCGCGTTTCTTTGACTCAACCACTTCCGCATGCTTCTGCAGTTCGTTGAAGTCCTCTAGGAATCTGCGGCCTTTCTCGGTGGCGACGTACGTCTTCTCGGCTCCAGTACGCGTCTCAAGTAAGCCCAGTTTCACAAGCATGTCCAGATACTTCTGCAGAAGATCGAAGCTCAAATTCCCAAGATACATGATTCTAGTCTTTCGAGAACCATTCCGGGCAATTTCCAGTATGCCTGCCGCTATCTCCATGCGGTTCCGATAGGGTCGTCTACGTACGTTTGCGCGGTTCAATGCTATACCGTCTAGCACCCGGAGGGTGGTAAAAGCATGTTCATGCGTCAGAAGGCGGTTGTGGAAGGGTTTTCTAGAAAATGTATCTACTCGGCAATTCCATCCCATGCGCACCCAACAGAGATCGCAGCTCATCCGCTAGTTCCATGGGGGACGGCGCTTCCGGGCTTATCTTCATCCATCTCCCATCATTGAAATGGGATTGGATGAACCCATACTTCTCCAGGAAGTCAACAACCACCGCAACCCTCCTGTACGAGGATCGAACGCGCCTCGCGATCTCCCAAAGCGAGTGCCACTCCGCGTCGCATGTCTCAGCCCACACCCTCTCAACCAAATGCAATTCTCTGCGGCGCTCAGGCATGGGTACGTCACAAGATTGAACGGATCTCTGCCTCTGAGGATATGAATCGATAACGAACGCTTCGGGCGGGGGGCTGCAATCTCTAAACAAAATCGGTCAGATGAAGGCCTGGCAGGTGCATGGGGTACATTTAGATGGGGACTCTGAGGACGCTGCGATAGCTGGGAAAGTGGATGGGCGCCTGCTA
>JAHEME010000685.1 GCA_024643825.1 Chloroflexota bacterium
GGGCCTTGCTTGTGGCATTGAAGTAGTACTCCTCTCGATAAGCGCACCACCTAGCTCAAGATTATACGTCGCTGCTCATGGCAGATTGAACATGCGGCGTTGGAGTGCGTACGACCATCTCGGGCAGGTTTGATGACGCAAGCCCCCATCCTTCGTTGTTCACAATTGCGGGGGCCTGCTGAAATTGCATGTACTCAATCCACTCCAAACAATCCAACCAGTCAAACCAAGGGATGCCTCGGCTTTCCATTCTCTTCCTTAGTTGTGAGGATTGCTCAGGGGTCCATCCTGACTCGTGCTCGATGTGATAGAATCTGCAAGGGTCTTCTAACATAATCTCTTCCGCACCACCATAGTAAGCACTGTAGCACAGAAAAGAATCGATATTGAATGAATACATCTCCCACTCGGGATAGCCGCGCAGATCATGCCATCGTTTCCGTGATATGAGAGTGAAGTCCCCGCACGCATTCGTGTGAAGCAGCTTGCGAGGAATTTGTTCTTTCTGCTCGCGCGGCCAAGTTCTGTCTACACGAAGAGTGCGCACTAGGCCCTTGTGAAGTGCTGAATCCTTGTCCTGCGTCTGTGCGCGCTTGCTGTATTGCTCCTCATGGTCTACTCTCAACCAGTATTCCTGCCAGTTAATGCCGTTAGGTACCGGAAGAGTAATTTCATCTCCCCTGCCCGGCAGTAGCCTCACCCAGATACGACGGAACAGGCGGAGCCGATTGACAAAATAAGACATGAGCGCTCTGTAGCTCAAGAGCGACCGCCAATGAAATCGATACGGAAACCAAACCCGGACCCAGCTGAACAGCCGGCTGTTCGTCTTGACGAACCGAGTCCAAGCTTGAGATGTTCTCGCAAACGTCATGTAGACCGAAGGCATGGCCCGCCGGAATGCCGCGCTCGCGAGATTTCTCCTTCTTTTCAGCCAGCGTGCCAGAAGTCCCTTAGGCTTGAATGTGCCGTCTCTCTGGTTAACTCTGATCACGTTCCGGCGACAAAATTCAAGCTGTTGCTGCACGCTGGCTTCGAGAGGAACAGCAACAGGTGCATCGTGCCGATCAATTCTGTACATCGCATTCTCATCAAGGCCTCCCTTGCTCAGAAACCGAACCAGTTCATCGGAGAACAGCACGTCGATGTTCGTTGCCAGCACGAACTGGCCTCTCGCGCGCCGTATGCCTACGTTTTTTGCGATCATCTGAAAGAGTGGGAGTTTCTCAGAGTGCTTATACCTTCGGTGGATTTTCTCCGGTACCTCTATGATTCGCACAACACAAGGCCCATGCTGAACCGGCCAAGTCAGGGATTCAGCCAGCTTCGGCCGGTCGGCGGGCGGATTCCACTCTACAATGATAACCTCAGAATCTAGTTCGAATCGTCGACATTGTTCCAGCAGACCGGTAGCAAAGATCTGCATCCTTCGAAGGAGATCACCTCCGTGGTTGTCATTGCGAGAGGTGACAACGAAGCTGATATAAGGCTCTTTGTCGGCAGCTACTTCTTTCAACGAGAATTCCTAACGAGAAAAGAGAGTTCGTTTGACCCTGTAGAACAGACTGTCTTTCTTGACACCGACGAGGATCCAACTGGGATTGATCCAAAACAAATCGCTCAAGTACGTACCGAGGAAAGAGAGGTTCTCCTGGATCGCCTCAACAACGCCGACTAAAGATGATCCTCCGGCAAAGGGCTTGTCCGAGACGTAGAAATCATGCCACATGATCAACCCTCCAGGGCGCAGCACAGCGAGTCCCTTCTTCGTGTCGTTGAGCACGACATCTTTCGTGTGACCACCGTCGACGAGAACGGTGTCGAAGAAATCCGGCGGAAAGTCCGAGCTATCCCAATTCCTGCTATCGCAGTAGATCTGGCACACTCGATGTCCGAGATTCTTCTCCAGATAGTGCCTTCCGATGAATCCGCGGGAATCTGTCTGGTAATAGTTGCGAGTCGCTCCGGAGTCAACGACAGTCTGCTTGCGCGCCCATTCGGGGAGAGGCTCGGATTCCGAGAACTCCCTGCCATAAGCCCAAGTTCCGTTCGGCCTTAGCTCGCCTTCGAGCAGATTGACTGTCCAGACCGTCGCATTGCACTCTTCGAGGCACAGCAAAACCCCGGCACCCTCCCAGGTGCCAAATTCAAGGTGGCGTCGGGGACTGAAATTCCGATAGAGGTATCGGAAGATCGGCGCATCGTCAACCTCCATTTTGAAATCAGCAAGGGGCTTCTCCAGAGTTGTCTCCAGCGTTTGGAGTTTCTCTGGAAACCCTAACACTTCGTGTAGCCGGCCCGCGGAGACCTCACGGACAACCATGCTAGGCCTTTCGGACAAGGTCAAACCAGTTGAAATCGTCACCATGGAAGTTGAAATGGAGAACCACGTCGAACTTTGCTGGAGCGAGCCGCCGCGTCAACTTCTCAAGGTCATACCATTCCACCCAAGGCGTTCCCGGGCCGTCCGTACGCACGCCCCATTGTTCGAATGGTAG
>JAHEME010000686.1 GCA_024643825.1 Chloroflexota bacterium
ACAAGGATGACCCAGGGGATAGCCAGAATCACGGGCCGGATGAGGAAGAGATTCAGTGTTCGCTCTGGAAAGGGTGATCCGCCGCTTACCCCTTGTAATGCGAAGTCGTGAAGCAGGGATAACAATAGCAGCACTAGCAAGGATAGCCCGTACCCGCCGAGCAGCGCACCGACTTGCCTCCGCTCCGAACGAGCGCGCAGCACAGTGACGGGCAGCACGATCAGAAGTGGGATTTTCCCGATCAGTTCGATCAGCCTCACACCAGGCAGGCTGAATCGGTCGGCGGCGATGATCAACAGCCCGGAGGTTGGATCAAATAATTCAACCACGAAGGTTCCTTTCAACCCCGCAGCGAGCAGCGCGGCAGCAGCTCCATACCGCCGCGCGACAAACGCGCCGCCGAGGAGAATGCCCCCCGCAACGAGCAGCGCCAGGAGGCTGAGGAAGGTATACCATCGGGTGAACTGATCCTGATCCGCATGGACAATCGCGTTGGTCCGGGTGCCCCCTTCAAGCAGCACAAATGCGGTCAGCCCTACCGCGAACAAACTCCATAGAGGCAGGCGTTTTTCATGCATCCAGCCGACCGCGATCACGACCAGTGCTGCACTGAGTGTTGGTATTTCAAGAATCCAGAATGTCTGCACGGACCATCTGTAATGGAAGAGGGTGGCGATCAGTGGTGTTACCAGATAGATCATCCCCGGCAGAACAGCCAATCCGACGGTTTTCCATGCATAGGGGGTCTGGTCTTGCATCATGTGTTTCTCCTGGGATAGTAGTGTCAGGTTCACTTATATAGCCAATCCTACTATCGGAGCCGTCTCAATGGCGGACGTTTGCCATACGGGTGAGCGCCTTTCACTGTACGTCCGGGAAATCCCCTCCTCTCAAAACCTCGCCCACGATCAGTGGCCTATACCCGTCCGCCAGATAGATCCCTTCCGAGCCATCCAGCGGCAGCCACCAGATTTTGCCGAATCCGCCAGGGGCAAATCGCTCCTGGAGAATGCGCTCATTCGAGACCATGACAGGGATTGAGTCATTGAGAAAGTCAAGATAAGTCGTCGTTTCGCCTATAGAGGTCGCGGTGTATGTGCCATCCTCACGAGGCACCAGCATCACGAGGGTCGTTTGTGCATCCTGCTGGGCAAGGATACGGTTTCCGCCAGGCAGGAACTGACCACTCGATAAATGAGTTCTCGATCCCTGAACTTCGACTGGCTGCAAGTTCCCGATGCCCCCATCGGATTGAAGCGAACCGAGATACAGATTCCTGTTTGAACCCTCCCCCTTACTTAGAAGTACGCGGGAGCCATTCTGAGACGCATCATGCACAAAGACTCCGTGATCTATCGGAGTCTCTGTGGCTGTCCCCGGATCGTAGAGTGAGGTCGTACATTCTGTGACCCTAATACATCGGTATAGCACAAATCGACCATCCGGCAGTGCTGCCCCAATGGATAGCCGTTCCCCGTACGGTTGTCCATTTTCGTCATAATGGTAAGGTGCTTCGAGGATCATTTCTGGCTCAGTTGCCTCTGGGAAGAACTGCTTGCGCCAGATGCGAGATGCCACAACGCGCGCAGCATGATCATACGCGAATTGACTGTAGTAAAGTGTGGAGCTATCCGCTGACCAGCGCACCTCGATGACTCGATTGCTTTCACTCACAACCTGCACCTCCCCGGTGAGCAGGTGCAGAACCACAACGCCAGCATCGTAATTCAGGGCTAACATCTGCCCATCCGGTGAGGGAGCAATCGAGTACAGCCCGCCACCGGTATAGTAATCCATGAGCTTGCGCTGATCGCTCCCATCAGCCTTCATCGCCCATACTTCGAGTTGCTGCATCCCCACCACAAACATCGTGTCATTTGGGCCGAGGCGAAAGAATACAATATCGCCTGCCGCGACTGGCTCAATCTGAGGTTGGGCCGTGGGAACGGGCGTGAATGTTGGCTCACGGGTCGAGGTAGAACGGGGCGTGCTCGTAGGTTTCAGAGTGGGTGGAACAGTCACCGCCGCCAGTGTGGTCGCTGGTGGCTCACTCGTTGCAGTGAAGGGCGTGGAAATTTTCGCTTCGGACTGAGTGCATGCCGCAAGCAGTGGACAAATCAACAGGATGCAGTGAGTCATGAAAAGCCGCATGGCAAACCTCACATAGATCTCTGCTTACACAGGGATGCACCATCTCAATCGATACATTCTGGCAATGCACCCTGATTATAGTCCCGATATGTCCCATAGAATTCCTTAATTTGCCGGAGGAAAATCATCTGTAAGCAGAAACCTGAAAAGTGATTATGGCAACCGCTTTTCCCAAACCATTTTCCAACCAGAATCGCGTTTCGATGATTGTTAATTTCGTTGTTTTGTACTCAAATCTATATCCGCGATGGATTGATCAAATGATCAAGTGACATTTTCCCCCACTTGTTGTATCATTAGTTACGAACATACGTTCCATTCGTGTCAAGACTAACTTCGAATG
>JAHEME010000687.1 GCA_024643825.1 Chloroflexota bacterium
TGAAGCTGCATCCCACCTGGAAGCAGACCGAGTGCCCGAACTGCGGAGGGTATGCAGAACGCGAAACTGATACGATGGATACGTTCATGTGCTCATCATGGTATCAGTATCGCTACCTGAGTCCCCAGTACGACAGCTATCCTTTTGACTCAGAAGAGGCAAGCTACTGGCTGCCGGTTGATCAGTACACGGGCGGCATCGAGCATGCAACCATGCACCTGCTCTACACCCGCTTCTTCACCAGAGCCATGCGTGACTGTGGAGTTTTTGCCAACGTTGAACCTATGAACCCCGGCATGCAGCCTGATTCTATCTTCCGTGAGCCGATGACACGGCTCTACAACCAGGGGATCATCCTGGGAGAAGATCGGGAAAAGATGAGCAAGTCGCGGGGGAATGTGGTTGACCCTGATGATCTGATCGCCAGCTATGGGGCCGATGTGGTGCGCGTCTACCTGATGTTCGCCTTCAAGTGGGATCAGGGTGGCCCGTGGAACAGCCGAGATATCGCCGGCCCAGCACGCTTTCTGCGGGATGTCTGGGCCTTGATCACTGATCCACGAGAAGAATCGGCAGTCGATCCAGGCGCAACTGCGCCCGATCAGTTGATCCGGGTACTGCGACGCAAGGTGCATCAGACGATCCTCAAGGTAACGCAGGACCTGGAAACGTTCAGCTTCAACACGGCAATTGCTGCCCTGATGGAGATGAAGAACATCATGCAGGATTTTCGGGCGACGCCAGTGGCGCACACCGAAGCATGGCACGAAGCGCAGCAGGTGCTGCTGCTGCTGTTGGCGCCCTTCGCACCCCACCTCACTGAAGAACTGTGGGAGCGCATCGGCGGGGGGTTCAGCATTCATCAACAAGCATGGCCGACGGCTGATCTGGACGCTGCCGCAGAAGATGCGATTGAACTGGTCGTGCAGATCAACGGAAAGGTGCGGGATAAGATCGTTGTCCCTGCGGATGTGACCGAAGAAACTGCAAAAGCCCGCGCTCTCGCCAATGAGAAAGTACAGGCGGTGTTGAATGGGGGCACGCCTCGCAAGGTGATCTACGTACCCGGTCGTCTGGTGAACATCGTCCTATAAACCGAGTTCGTCGGATTGTCAGCCAGGCTTGAGAAGGTTTCTTGAGCCTGGTTTGTCTTTTGTGCTGTCATTAGCACAATCGATTAGCTCGATGGTTGCATCAGCAGTTACCCATTCGGTACACTGTGAATGCCCCTACAATCCCCTTGACGGAGATACCTTGAATGCGCAGTTCTCTGCGACTCCGACTTACCCGCGCCACTATCAAGCAGCTACTTCCCTGGTGCGCGCTGGCTGCAATCCTTGGACTATGGCTAGCCAGCCAATTTCACCCTCCATTGAAAGCCCACGCTGCTGACTTTGCCATCGCTGGTCGAGTACTTGATTCTCAGGATGAGCCGATTCGTGATGCAGAAGTTACCCTGTATTTGAACGAATCCAGCGAGCCTTTTCAGCACGAGGTGACGCATGCTGATGGGACGTATATTCTCACCCTGCCAGATGACGAACCGATCCAGTCGATCCAGATAGAATACGAACGAACTCACTACCAATCTGCACAGTGGATTCCTGCTGAAGAAGACCTGGTGATTCTTCAGCGACACGGCGGCCTTATCGTGCCGGATACCATCCTGGAACGGCGAATCACGGCGGGATTCTGGATTGCTACCGCGGTTTTTGTACTGATGCTCACCCTAATCGTGACCGAACGGATGCACAATACGCTGGCTGCTCTGACCGCCGTTGCCCTGATCTTCGCCGTTAGCTTTGTGGGTGGGGCATGGAATCACGATCTGTTTATTCTGAACTTTGATCAGGCCCTAACGCACGTCGATTTTGAAGTGATCTTTCTGCTGCTGGGGATGATGATCGTCATTGGGATCATCGAAGACACCGGGATTTTTCAGTGGTTGGCTTATCAGGCTTACCGCCTATCTCGCGGCAAGGCATGGCTGCTGGCGGTGATTCTAATGCTGATCACAGCCGTGACCTCTGCGCTGCTGGACAATGTAATCACCATGCTGCTGATCGCGCCGATCACCTTGCAAATTGCGCTGGCGATGGGGATCAACCCGCTTTCGCTCCTGATCCCTGAGATTCTCTCCTCCAATGTTGGAGGAATCGCGACGCTGGTCGGAACACCGACCAATATCCTGATTGGCTCGTATGCGGGCTTTGGCTTCAATGACTTCATTACCAACCTGACTCCGGGGGTGCTGCTGGCGGAGGTTGGCTTGATCGCCTATGCTTTACTCTGGTATCGTGCTGAATATCGCAAGACGGGCAAGAACATCTCGGCGGCCCTTATGCAACGGCTGGAAGAAAACGCTCAAATCAAGAAGCCGAAGAAACTTCTGAAATCCGGGATTGTATTTGGGATGCTGCTAGTTTTATTCATTGCAGGCGAGCAAATCCACCTGACACCTGCTGTTTCTGCGATTATCGGCGCGGTGGCGAT
>JAHEME010000688.1 GCA_024643825.1 Chloroflexota bacterium
CATGGCCTCGTTGACTCCATCGGTGTAGCAGATCAGCACATCGCCGGGTTCGATGGTGATCTCCCCTTCGGGGAAGTCCACGTCTTCCATGATGCCCACCGCCAGCCCGTGACCCTTGAGTTCCTCGAAGGTGTGACTCTCCGCACGCCAGATCAGGGGCGGATTGTGGCCCCCGTTGGCGTACGTCAGCACCCCGCTGATGGCATCCAGCGCGGCATAGAACACGGTCACAAACAGGTTCGAGGCCGTGCTGTCATCGTGGATCAGGCGGTTGACGCGGGCCATCACAGCAGCGGGGCTGCTGGTGGCGGCGGCGGTGGCCCGGATCAGCGTGCGGCTGACGGCCATCATCAACGCGGCGGGCACACCCTTATCGGCAACGTCGGCGATCACCATGCCCAGCCGGGCAGGGGTTGCGCCGCTGTCATCGGTGAGAGGGAAGAAGTCGTACAGATCGCCGCCCACCTGACGGGCCGCCTCATAGTAGGCCGCGAAGTCCCACCCCGGCAGGGCGGGGAGTTCGCTCGGAAGCAGGCTGCGCTGAATAGTGCGCGCAATCGATAGCTCGCGTTCCATCCGTTCGCGGGCAACCTCGGACTCGAAGAAGCGCGCGGTCTGAATGGCAATCGCGGCGTGGTCGGCGAAGGCGCTCAACACTTCGACATCATCGTCCGTCCAGCGAGCATTATCGCGCTTGTTGATCGCCTCCACTACGCCGATCACCTTCTCCTGCGTCTTCAGCGGAATCGCCAGCATGCCGCGCGCCTGTGTGCCGACCTCATCATCGACCTGCGAGAAGTAGCGCTGATCAGACTTTACGTTATCGATCACCTGGTGCTGCCCATGCGAGGCGACCCATCCGGCGATGCTGCCCTCCATCGGCACGACGAAGCGCTCGGCTGCGCCGCCATCTTCCAGATCGAGCGAGGACTCGAAGCGCAGTTCGTGGGTCTCCGGGTCGATCAGCATGATCGAGGCCGTCTCTGAGTTCACCAGATCGGACGATGCGCGCAGGATCAGATGCAGCAGCGAGGGCAGATCGAGGGTGGAGTTTAGCTGGCGGCTTACCGTGAGGATGCGGTCGTAGCGATCCTTGAGATGCGTGTATTGCGAGTCACCCGGCCCGGTGTCTACCATAACGAGTTCCTTCCAAATAGAGATTGTTTGCAGCGATAGTGTGGCATCACAACGCGAGGGAGGCAACTTCCGGTAGGGCCAGAAACGACTCGCGCAGATCGTCGGGGCAGTGGGCGGCGATGAAGCCCACGATCTCGCGTGCCTGATCGCGCAGGGCGTGCGCTTCGGTGCTGTTGCCTGCGAGGTCTTCGCATTCTGCCAGCGCCGCCAGGATGCGCCACAGCATCCGCTTTGAGCCAAGCGACTCGGCTTCTGCCCGCGCCTGCATGAGCCACTCGCGGGCTTTGTCCCAATCGCCTGCCATCAGGCTGGCGCGCCCCTGAAGAGTCAGCGCATCGGGACGGTAAGGGTGGGTCTCGGATCGTTCCATGTAGCCCAGCAGATCGTCGAGGGCGGCGCTGGCCTCGACGAGTTCCCCGCTGGCGAGGGCAACCTCTGCCACTGCCAGACAGGGCTGAAACTGATTGAGGTAAAACTCGGAAGCAAACGTTCCCGTTCCTCCCGCCATGTTCTCCAGCAAGCGCCTCGCTTCCGGCAAGTCGCCGCGATGGACTGCCAGCCGCGCCAGGAATGCGACGACTCCGCGCCGCCAGAAGGGGAAGTCTTCTTCCGCGCGGAGCAGCGCTTTCTGCCCCCAGGCGAAGGCCTCATCAAGATGACCCAGGAACAGATAGACGTGCGCCAGATTGACGCCCGCGTTGATCATCGGTGTGCGGAAGCCGACCCGTTCGCCAAGATCGATGCAGGCATTCATATCAACAACGGCATCCGCGATCATTCCCTGATCGGCCAGCAGATCGCCCATTGACCAGCGGCTCCATGACTGCCCCCACAGGCTGTCGATCTCCTCGCTGATGGTGCGCGCTTCCAGCGCCCATGCTGTGGACTCTTCGTACTTGCCCAATAAGTAGGCCATATTCGCCGCGCCGCTCAGACTATCCGCCAGCATCGCCTGATTGTTCAGCTTACGCCACAGGGTTCCTGCCGCCAGCGAGGATGCCAGCCCCTCCCGGTGGCGGCCCAGATCAAGATATACATGGATGGAGAGATCATTCAGGATGTAGGCCATCAGTTCGTCATCGCCGACGTTTTGTGCCAGCTTGAGCGCCTGCTCGCCGTGAACCTGCGCCGCTGGCGCATTGCCTGCGAACTTCTCACTGATGATCAGGCTCCAGTGGATCGATGCCTGCGCTGCCTGATCGCCGATCTGCTCGGCGACTTCCAATGCGCTATACAGCATCGAGAGCGCCTTCGTGCTGTCGTGCTCATCGGAGGGCAATCCATAAATCGAGGCGCGGCGCACAATCGATTCGATCTCCATGCCGCCATCGCCGCGCTGTCGCGCATCAGCTTCCA
>JAHEME010000689.1 GCA_024643825.1 Chloroflexota bacterium
AGGCGTTGATTGGAGTGCTTACGCAACGGGTGCGGATGCTCGTGCAGCGGATCGAGGAATTGACTCTGTATTCGGTTCCGGCGCGGCTGGCCCGGTTCCTGATCGCGCAGGGGAACGATCCATCGCTCAGTGGATCGGGCATTACCCGCGCCGCGATTGCCGCCCACCTCGCGACCACGCCGGAGACGATCAGCCGTGTGCTGCGGAGTATGGAAGAATCGGGAGCTATTCGCGTGGATCGACATCGCATCGTAATTGTCGATGAATCTATCCTTCGTGATATTGCGATGCTCTAGCTGGTTGGTCTTCAACTTCCCCCGTCTCCTTTTGCGACAAATCCTACCAACTTGATCTAGATCAAGGTCGTTCATCGCCATGCAATGTAGGATGTTCTCTAAGTCCGTACACGATGGGACGATGATGGGCGATGAGAACTTCGCAGTGGCTTCCCAGAATTGACCGCGAACTTTGTACCGGATGCGGCGAGTGTATTGCCGTTTGCCCGGAACGTGTGCTGCGAACTGTATGGGGTAAGGCTGATTTTGCGGAGCCGGATGGCTGCACATATTGCACTCTCTGTGAAGACATTTGCCCCGTCAATGCCATCGCACTGCCCTTCTTGATCTGCAAAGCAGATTCATCTGGGTGCAGCACTTCAACCCCCAGAAGTTTCGATCCATTTTCACAAAGGAGAAGTTCATGAAAACGAACATAATGCGGATGCTGTTGGCACTCGCAGTGATGGCGCTGATGGCTGCCTGCACTGCGCCTCCCCCCTCAATACTTGAGCAGCAGGCAGTCGAGAAGCAGTCGGCACAGGTGGTTGCGGCTGCGATGGCGACCATTCAGGCACAAACCGCCAGCGACGTTCCCGAAGCCACAGCAGAGCCAGTCATGGCAGAAGAACCTGCTGGAGAGCCGAATGTATCGTACACGCTCGTCACGGGTGGCGAGGTCGGCGGGCTGGTCTTTGTGGGGCAAGGAGGCGACATCGACGGCGTGGTGAACCCAACCCTGAACGCAAATCCGGGCGATATTGTGCAGATCACGTTGATCAACAAAGATGGGATTATGCACGACCTGGCTATCGACGAATTCAGCGTGATGACCCCGGTCGTCGATCAGATGGATCAGGAAGTCACTGTCAAGTTCACGGCGGTAGATGCGGTGGCCTACGTGTACTATTGTTCCCAGCCAGGTCACCGGCAGGCCGGGATGTTTGGCACCCTGCAAGTTGGGGAACCCGTCGTGGTGGAAGTGGCTACCGGGGAAGACATTATCCATAATCCGGCGGATATTCCCGCCCCAATCGGCGCACGGGGGCCGGAGACCGTGCGGGTTGATCTGGTGGCGAAGGAAGTCACCGGACAGCTAGCTGATGGAACTACGTATGATTACTATACCTTCAACGGCTCGATCCCTGGCCCAATGATCCGCGTGCGCGAAGGCGATACGATAGAGCTTCATCTCTCCAATGATGCTGCCAGTGGATTTGCACACTCCATCGATCTGCATGCCGTGACTGGCCCCGGTGGTGGGGCAGTGTATACGCAAACCAACCCCGGTGAAGAGACGATGTTCACCTTCAAGGCGCTGAAGGCGGGGTTGTACGTCTACCACTGTGCGACTCCCAGCGTGGCGCATCACATCTCCAGCGGGATGTATGGGATGATCCTGGTTGAGCCAGAGGGCGGATTAGCCCCGGTTGACGAGGAATTCTATGTGATGCAGGGTGAGCTTTATACGCAGGAAGCCTATGGCACGCAGGGACATCTGACTTTTGACGAGCAGAAACTGCTGAATGAAACGCCCGAATACTTCGTGTTCAATGGTGCGGCAGCA
Source organism: Chloroflexota bacterium (assembly GCA_024643825.1). Classification (GTDB taxonomy): domain Bacteria; phylum Chloroflexota; class Anaerolineae; order Aggregatilineales; family UBA3940; genus JAHEME01. The sequence continues at coordinate 1,843 of JAHEME010000689.1, forward strand.
GGTCTGACCACGGAAGAGAACGCCCTGCATGCGAAGGTTGGGGACACAGTTCGCATCTTCTTTGGTGTGGGTGGCCCGAACTTTGTATCTTCGTTCCACGTCATCGGCGAAATCTTCGACCGGGTGTACCCATTCGCATCGTTTGCTTCGCCGCCGCTGGAAGATGTGCAGACGGTGATCGTCCCAACCGGTGGCGCAACGATGGTTGAGTTCACCGTGGAAGTACCAGGACGCTACATCCTGGTCGATCACTCCCTCAGCCGTCTTGAGCGAGGTCTGGTTGCCTTCCTCTTCGTAGAGGGTGATGAGAACCCGGACATCTACAAAGGGCCGGAAAACTAAGCAGAGGCTTTCGGTAGGCAGAAGGTAACTGACAGCAGGAGACGACCGGATGGTCGTCTCCTATGCGTTTTTTTGGGCAACGTTGGCTTGAGGAGATGCTACCTCACCCCTGTCTCGCTGTGCTCGACATCCCCTCTCCGTACCGGAGAGGGGAGAAAATCGGCTTCAACTCGTTTGTGAATTCTCAACACTGGCGAGGACTGAATTAGTAGGGCGGCCAGATCACGCCCTGGGTACGTCCGTGGTCGGTTTCGTTTTCATAGGATCGTTGGGCGGCGCGGCAGTCGGAAAAGATCGCATTGCTGGC
>JAHEME010000083.1:0-8251 GCA_024643825.1 Chloroflexota bacterium
CAGCAGCGGGAAACGTCGAAGGGGTCTTTCACGATACATATCGGATATTGCTCCTCAGCGATAAATAGAATGGAAATTCGCGCCGACTCTACCAGATATGTCGGGAAAATGCAGAAGGACGGGTCGCGGATAGGCGTAACCAGGGAACAGAAAGAGTGTTCTGATCATTGTACGGGCCTATCCTGATTTCTTCACGCAAGGGAGCGACCAATGAAGCTGACCAAGAAGTGGGGCATGATTTTGCTGGCGGTGTGGCTGATTCTCAATGGGCTGATGGGCGTCGTCTCGGCGCTGGCAGTGATCCCCGGAATCGTGATGGCGCTGCTGGCGATTGCCGCCGGGGTGCTGATCCTCATCGACCGCTAGAACGTATAGAAGCAACAAACAGAGGGCGGCGCAGCGAATGTGCCGCCCTCTGTTGTTTCACACGGTGACAAGTTACCCTTCGAGCATGGCTTGCACCGACTGCACCACGGATCGGATACCGGGCAGGGTTTCCTGCCAGAGTGTCGCCACGTCGATGTGCAGGTCAGACAGCAGCGGAGTTGTGTAGGTTCCTTCGCGCCCTGTCAGAATCGTCTGATAGACGCCCTCCGTAGTGAGACGGTAGAAGCTGGCTTCCTCGCGCAGCAGGTCGAGCAGCCAGTATTCGCGGACGCCCCCCGCCTCATACTCGGTGAACTTTTCGCCCCGGTCGCGCGTCGAGCTTTCGGGCGAAACCACCTCAATACAAATGTCTGCCGGGCCGACCATCGCGGTAGCGGTTAGCTGTCCGGGATTCTCATGCAGGATCACCTGCAAGTCCGGCTCGCGGCGAGAGTGTGTCGTGTCTACTTGCATCACAAACGGCGCAGTCACCACCACGCCCGAAGATCGAATATCAAAGTACGTTTCCAGGAGAAGCAGCACGTACTTGATCAGAGCCTCATGGCGCAGCGATGCCGGGGACATTTCGATCAGCCTCCCGTCCACCCACTCATAGAACGCAGCGGCGTAGACTTCCATATATTCTTCGGCAGTCACTGTCTTGATCGTATCCATACGTTTTATTGTAGCACAAACAAAAAAGACCGACGCACGTTCGCGTCGGCCCTATTGTTGCTGATGCTGACTATGATACCATCCGCCGCCGGATTACCACAAACGCCCCCGCACCGATCACCACAATCCCTGCCAGAATGGGTAGCAGCGCGTAGAGCGTCGCCATGAATGGTGATGATCCGCCCGTCGCTGGGAGGTCGCCGGGGAAGAACGTCACGCAGCCAGTAGATGCCGATGCGCCGGAGGTTACCGTGTTGCACGCCTGACCCGGCTGGGCCAGGTTGTTGCCGACGGTGTGCACCGTGATCGTCACGCTCTGACCGGGCTGGAGTGTACCCAGGTTGGCGGTGATCGACTGCCCGTTCACATCCACCGTGCCCTGCGTCGCGCTGGCATCGGTGATATCGAACTGCGCGGGTACGGAGTCATGCACCACCACGTTATCGAGGGCGGTTCCGCCCGTGTTGGTGGCGACAATCGTCCACGTCACTGCCTCGCCAATGGTCACGTTCAGCGGGGAACCCAGTTTGCTCAGGGCCGGATCGGTGATGCTGATCGATGTCCCGGTCTGATTGCGGCTGCCGCCGCCGCCGCCATTCCCGCCACCACCACTGGGTGGAGCAACGCACTCGATGTCTGCGGAGGCATCGTTGGAGAAGGTGCCAAAGTTGAATTCGGCGGTATTCGTAGCCACACCTGCACTCAGGCACTCGACATCAAACTGGACGACGCATATCTCGTCGTTCGTGCCATTTCCGTCAATGGTTCCATATACCCAGTCGGTGCCAATAGCACCCACAGTACCCCCACAGCCCCCGTTTCCCAATATTCCCGTTGGGCCTCTTAAATTGGTTGGATTCCCAATCCCAAGGATGGATGGTAGAATATCATCGAATTCGATGGAGGAATCCGGGGCCAGATACATCGCTAGGGTGACCGTCACTGTATCCCCGACGTTGGCTGTACTCGCACTAAACAACTTCTCAACTTCGCCTGGCTCTTCAATATCCACCACGACGACCCTATCGGCGCAGGTATTGTCCGTTTCATCAGATTCAGAAATCAGGCCATCAGGATCAACCACACATGTTCCCCCACTGCGAGGGTTATCAAACACCCCCGAAAGTGAGGGCGTCACACCAATATTCAACGTCACCATTCCGCCCGGCGGAATGGTGACCACCGAAGTCGCGATGCACGTCATATCCTGATTGCTATCAATGCTGCAAGAGGTTGATCCTGTTGCGCCGCTGCTCACGCCATTCCCCGGCGTGCTATAGCTTAGATCGCTGTCAGGCAACTGGTCGGTGGCGATCACATCATCGGGATTGAAGATGGCAGTTCCGTCACCAGTGTTTTCGACCCTAATGGTCCAGACCCAGTCACCCCCAAACACCACGTCGACTAGACCGTTTACATCATTGATCTTGGTGGCGGTCAGGTTAACCCTCACTTCGTACGCGCCTGTGTCACACAGAGTATCACGCACCACGCCACGCTGGTCAAAGCCGTTCAGGAGGGCAGGGCAGGCGGCCCCCGATCCGTCGATGGCGGAACTGCCCGCATTCAGGGCGTGGGTCTGCGTGGGGCCACCGTTATTGGCTAACCCGGCCAGGCCGATGCTGCCATTGCTGTCGCCAGCTCCAAAGCCGCAGGTGGCATCATCGCTGAGGCTGGTCTCGCGAAACCCTGCCAGGTTGCCAGTGCAGTTCCCCCCCGCAGGGGAAGCAGTAACGATGGTATTTACAATGGAAGCGATGCTTCCGAGGTTGCGGATTCCTCCCCCCCCCCCAATCGCCGTGTTTCCGGAAAAGGTCACATTCACAATCGCCAGGATGACCCGCGTAGTCTGAATATACAGCCCGCCACCCTCTGACGCTGCCGAATTGCCGGAAAAGGTGCTGTTAATAATGCTGGGAGCAGGGGTGAGGCCCGTGCCCGCATAAAGTAATCCCCCTCCAACCCCCAAAACCGCATTGCCCGAGAAGGTGCTGTTGGTAATATTGCTCATACTGGCACTCTGGGTAAACATGCCCCCACCGGAATAGGCCCGGTTTCCGGAGACGGTGACGTTGTTGAAGGCCGTTATCGTGCAGGAACACTGGATTCCGCCTCCCAGGCCGTTTGCCACATTGTTGGAGATGGTGACGTTGTTCAGGGAGAGTGGGGAGTTGCCACTGGCGCTTATGCCGCCCCCGTTGCCACCGCCACTACCTGTTGCATCATTGACATAGTTATCGGTCACGACCACATCGCTCAGGGTCAGATTCGACCCCGTTACCATAAAACCACCGCCAATGCTGCCGATGACACCCGGTGCCGGGATTACACCTTCGCTGCCAGCACATAGTCCATCACAGTTGCCATGCTGGACCGTGACACCCGTGATCGTGACACTCCCCGCCGACAGGTTAAACACCCGGTGATCGTGCGCACAGGCCACGGCAGTAGGGTCACAGGTAGCAGCCTGGATGATGGTCGTGCCTGACCCTGCGCCGGTAATGGTGACCGATTCCGTCACCAGGAGCTCACCCGCCGCGCCGGAGATCGAGTCCAGCGTGTAGGTTCCGGCTGGTACGTCGATGGTATCCAGTCCCGGATCACCTGCGGGGCATTCTCCTGCGGTGGCGCCAGACGCGGTGTTTGTGTTGGCCGCAATGATCGCTTCGCGCAGGGTGAATACGCCGTCGTCCGCAACAACATCGTTCGGATCATTGACGGCAAGTGCCGCCGCGCGGGCACGCGGCACGGAAAATCCCAGCAAGAGAGCCAAAACGATCAACAAACTCAGGGCGTTGATCTTGGATCGGAGGGTGGATGTCATGCGGAAGTCTTCCTCGGTGGCGATATGAGATGATGAATGGTCAGATGGATCGCGTCGGATGCAGATTCTCTGCCGACGCCTCAAATCTAGCATGGATTTAGATACAATGCAATACGGAAAATGTGGCGAAAAAGAAGGCCGATGCACATTCGCATTGGCCTCGTGTTTTGTAACTTGTGAGAACTATACCATACGTCGTTTGATCAGCGCAAACGAGCCGCCCGCCTATCTTCGATACGCCGCGATATAGAATGGCCTCTTGACGATCTTCGCCTTCTTCGGCTTGCCATGAATCACCACCTCGACCTCGGTATCCACCGCTGCTCCCCGCATCGATGACAGTAAGAGTAATTGTATATTCAGACCTTCAACCTGTATCCTAACCAGAGGAGTGCAATGAAGCCGAATATAGGTATGACGATAGCGGACTCGCTGCCATATAGTCTCATATACAGCCACTGCCAGTCAGGCAAATTGAATTCATACAACCTGGTAATCAGCGTCTTCTCAGAGCCATAGTCAGTCGGGGTCTCTAGATAAGACTCTGGATGAGCAAGGTTGCTGAAACTGATAACTGAAGCACGGGCCTGGCCTAGGATAGGGGAATAGCGCACATTGAACAGGGCGTCAGAACGATCACTGATAGCTACACCCTGGTTCATGATGTTGATGACATGAAGCTCAAACGGCACCGCTACCGACGTTAGCTGCACCAGGACAGTTAGGGCAATCAGGCCTGCTGCCAGCAATCGCTGCCAGAGTGTCTTTCTCTGCCAGTCTTCAATGAGTTGGGCCATAGGGAGATACAACATCACTATTCCCGGCAGCAGATAGTAGGGCCCCCAGCCCCAGATTCCCAGGCCAGAAAGCAGGGAATACAAACCCAGATAGCTCAGGAACATCAGCCCTACCGCGTAGGACAGCGTACGATCCCGCTTATGAAAGGCAGGCCAGGCAGCCACAAGCAGCAGCAGACAGGGGCTAAAGACAAATAGCCCCCGCCATGTACTGCCCAACCATTGAGAGATACTCGTCAGAGTTGGCAGCCCAATATAGGGCGGCTTTGACTCATAGCCGGAAACCAGCGGGTGTCCAAAGCGCAGCATGTTATAAGCCGGGATGATCCAGACAAGGGCCGCCACCCCTAGCGCGAACCACAGGATATGCTCTGTGCGTACTCGCCAGCTTTTCCGCTCTCCCAGGTCAAGCAGGATGAACAGCAGGGCCGGGCCAGCGATAATCGAGTTGATGCGTGTGATCAGCGCCACCCCCCACAGGAGGCCACCCAGCGCATAGTTTATCTGCTGGCGCGGCTTCGGGCTTTCTCTTGCGCTCACAAGAAAATAGACAGCCCCTGTAATGCCGAGGGCCTCCTGAAGAACATCGTAAGGTTGGCGATAATTGACCCAGAGGATACTGGCAAAGCTCACTAACAGAGCGGCCCCCAGGGCTGCGCGTGTCGAGACCCCCAGCTTCCTGGAGATTGCATAGATCAGCGCAGCGATCAGTGCTGCGCTGATCGTGTTCAGGGTCGCCATTGGCTGCAAGAGCGATCCCACGAATTTAAGCATGTGACCGCCGCTGGTGAGCCAATCATGAAATACGATAAAGGGCACTTCCAGGAAAGATTGTCCCAGGCCGTAATAAGAGTAGAAGTGGCCGTCCGGGGACATCACAGCCCAGAGATCATCGATTTTGCCTTCCTCGACAGCACTGAGCTGCAAATTCCCTTTCAGCACGATTTGGCGCGCAACAGCCTCACGTGTGGCCCCATCGGTTGAGAGAAAGGAGTGTGGCATAGTAACCATGTATATCGCCAGGATAGCGAGCAACACGGTGAATACGTTGACTGATAAATATCTATCCAGAACTGCTTTGAAATCATCCACATCTCAACCCTTAAACGAGCTAGAACTGCAAGAATATCGCAATGAAAGTCACCAGGCTATACGCTAGCTGGGCAATTCAGCGAGAACTATGAACTAGCTGAGTGGGGGGGGGATGACTAAGAGAAAGAGTACACCCCAAATAGGTTGTGTGGCTCGCCGCCCGGCTGCCGGAGATCATCTAGCCTTACCGCCGATAGGCCGCGATATAGAACGGTCGCTTGACGATCTTCGGCTTCTTCGGCTTGCCGTGGATCATCACCTCAATCTCGCTTCTCTGGCCCGATTCCGTCTCATGATATGTGCAACAGATATAGCCACTATGATCAGGAGTGACCCAACTGTGATCCGCAGCCCTGTCGTGATACTCATGGGCTGGTAGCGCATTTCGATCACATGATCTCCTGCCCCCACAACCACGCCTCGGAAGGCATAGTTCGCCAGCCATACCCGGGTGGGGGAGCCATCGATCCAGGCGTTCCAGCCCGGATAATTCATCTCGGCGAAAATGACCAGGACGGGTTGGTTCGCCTGTACATGAGCACGAAGATAGTTGGGGGTATAGGCCTCATATGCGAGCTGCGCTCTGGGGTTGTCAGCCGCATGATCAGGCAGGTCGGGCCGCTGCCCATCGGTCGAAGTGACGACCGCCTTTGCAAAGGGATCAAAATCATCTCTGGAAAGGAACGCCAGGGCATCGTCATCGCTGCTGACTATATGGACGGCAGGCGCTGCGTACAGGCGGGGAAGGTTGCCCTCGTGCTCATAGAGATAGGCTCCGTCCCTCTGCTCCACCAGACGCATCTCTGCATTGATCTGCGGCTCTGTGCTGACCTCATAGTCTGAGGCCAGAAGCTTTAGGCCACGAGATTCCGGTCGGGCACTCAGCATTTCTAAGCGAGCGGAACTCAGGCGGCCCTGCTGCCCGGTGCTGTTAGGTACGCCGTAAATGGCGCTGCTGCCGGAGTGGGGAACCCGTACCTCGGCGGGATCAAGAGAGAGGATTGCCAGAGGATCAGCCGGATCGTAAAGCGCTTCTGTCGGCTGAGGCTGTGACACAGGCCAGGCAAAAATGATCATATCCACCAGCAGGATAGCAACAACACTCCAGCCCCACGTTTTCGCAGGCCAGATCGCCTTGCTGCTCAGCCATGCGCTGAGAGAAAGCAGTGCCATCAGCAGGAACAGGGTCAGTACATTGCGTTGCTGTAATCCATAGAACACTTTCGGTTCCAGGTAGCGAAAGTATCCGGCCTGCTGAATCTGACGCGTGATCGGATCGCCCGCCAGTCGCAGTGCTGCCCAGCCTGCCAGCAGCATCAGCGAGATCGCCGTCCCGATCCGTACAGCCCATCGAAAGGCAGTGTTTCCCTCCGGGGGCATGGCTTCGGCGCGATCCAGCAATGCGTTGAGTCCAAGCCCTCCCAGTACACTGATTGAGAAAGTAGTCAGGAACAGAAACCGTGCGTAGATTTCCAGGAATGACGCGATCTGATAGATAACGCGATGAAGCAATGGGATGGGTAGGGCAAGGAGGATCCCTGCCAGCGCTACCATCCCGAAGAACCAGGTAGCCGATCTCTCCCGCTTCCTTGCAACGATCAGTGCGTACACTGCCAGCAGCGCCGTTGCCAGCCCTGCATAGGGCATGAATTCATAAATCAGCGTTGTCCCGAATCCCAGCGAGGTAAACGTATGCGGATCATAGAAGCTGTATGGGGCCAGAATCGCTGTCAGTGCTACAGGGTTTACGGCCTGTGTCTCCATACTCTCAAGGGAATGTGCATTCAAAACGCGGAAAGAATAGGCGCTCACTTCTAGCGTAGGCAGGATCTGCACGGCAAGAAGTGCCGCCGCCAAAAGCCCCAGCGCAGCAGAGAGAGCCACATCATACGCAAGGTCAGCCCATCGGCGGCTGAACAGTGCCAGACCAAACTGGTAAAGCCCGTAGGCGGTGGGGATCAGCAGTGTATAGATAATGAAGGGCGGACTACCTGCCAGCACTTCCAGCATAACAAAGCCAACGGTTGCCAGCAAATACCACCAGGATCGTCCTCTGAGCAATCGCCTATAGCTCCATAGAATCCATGCAGGCCAGGTGATTGCGAATACAGAAGCAGCAATTCCAGCCAGAAATCGCATGGTGATCATGCCTGAAAACATGAAGGCGACAGCGCTCAGCGCTGCCGCCGGACGCCTGACAGAGAGATCACGCATCAGCAGGTATATCCCAATTCCGGCCAGCCAGGGATGCAGCACAGCCGACACATTGAACTGAGCTGGGATCGGCAGCCACCGTAGGAGGGCCATCGGCAGGTACAGCAGTTCCGACTGTGGATCGCCCAGAAGAGGAAGCCCGCCGCTGTTATACAGATTCCAGATCGGGATCTGGCCTGCCGCAAGCCCACGCCGGATGATCATTTCAAAGCCGTAGAACTGGGAGAAATCGGGGGAAATGCGGGCGAAAGCGAATGCATTGGTTCCCGGCATGAACAAGGCT
>JAHEME010000083.1:8261-9114 GCA_024643825.1 Chloroflexota bacterium
AGGCTCGCCCGAATACGAGGATGGCGGCGATAAGCAGCAGGATCACTACAGCGGCGTCCCTGCGGAGATCCGCCTGCGGTTGCCGCAGGCGGTTTTCTTCTGACTCTGACTCTGACGATGCAAATGGGGTCATTGTATTCACATGAAGTAGCCGGGGTTGGGATGGGGGGAAGACATCATCTACCGCCGATAGGCCGCAATGTAAAACGGTCGCTTGACGATCTTGGCGATCTTCGGCTTGCCGTGAACCATCACCTCCACCTTGCTGCCGACTTCCGCCAGCTCTCGCGGGATCAGCGCCATTGCGCAGTAGGCTTCGACGGTGGGGGCCATCATCCCGGCGGTCACAAAACCGATCTCCGCGCCGTCCTTCATAACCGGGTAGTTCTCGCGCGGCACGCCCTTATCGACCATCTCCAGGCATACGAGCTTACGCGCCGGGGTTTCCAGCCGCTGCTTGAGCAGCGCATCGCGCCCGATGAAATCGCCCTTGTTGGTCTTGACTGCGAATCCGAGTCCGGCTTCCAGCGGCGTGATGTCGGCGGTCAGTTCATGCCCGTATAAAGGAAGGCACGGCTCAAAGCGCAGCGAGTCGCGCGCGGCGAGGCCAATCGGCTTGACGCCCTGCGGCTCCCCGGCTGTGAGGATCGCGTCCCATAGGCTCACCGCATGCGCGGCAGGGAAGAACAGTTCGTAGCCGTACTCACCGGTATAGCCCGTGTTGCCGATCAGCGTCTCGACCCCGTGCACCATGCCTCGCGCCGAAGCATGGAAGGGGATCGCGCCGAGGTCGATGTCGGTGATCGTTTGCAGCACCTCCTGCGCCTTTGGCCCCTGAAAGGCCAGCATGTAC
>JAHEME010000690.1 GCA_024643825.1 Chloroflexota bacterium
TCCCCCTTGATCTCCTCCGGAGCTGCATAGCCCATGCCGCTGGTAACGCCCGATTCGCTGATCGCGTTCAGCGTCTCTCGAATCGACGCAATCCCGAAATCGCTGATATAGGCGCTGCCACGCTCATCGAGGAGGATGTTAGAGGGCTTGAGGTAGCGGTGGAGGATGCCGCGCTTATGGGCAGCATCCAGCCCTTCGGCGGTCTGGTGGATCACTGGGATGATTTCCGCTAGAGAGAGCTTCCCGTAGCGGGCAAACAAATTGCCGATCGTGCCGCCGCCGACATACTGCATCACGATGTAGGGATAGCCGTCCGCCTGCCCGACCTCATAGATCGGCACAATGTGCGGGTGCTGCACCTGGGCAATCACTTTCACTTCTTTTTCCAGGCGCTCCTGAAAGCCTTTCTTCTCCATCAGATGGCGAGAAAGAACTTTCACGGCGACGGTGCGATTGCTGCCCGCATGGAATCCACGATATACATTGGCTATCGGGCTGCGGCCCAACAGACTCAGGATTTCGTATTCGCCGAGGTTTTTGCCTACCAGGGTATCATCTGCCAAAGTCTTCTCTCTTACATAGTGGCTGTAGCCAGAGTTCAGAACAGCCTGTGAAACACGTACGTCAGGGCGTATGTCGCTATTCTAATGGCATCAGGCGACAAGTGCTATACGCAATCTTCCCCATTTGGTGAATAGCTACGGGCGCGGTTGCCATGCGGGGGCGACGTTATCCCCGGCATCCTGCGTGAGACGCGATACTTGCCGCGTGGCGACCGTCACGAGATACAGATCGAACACACCATTGCCCTGGCGATCCGAGTCGAAGGCGATGCGTGTGCCATCCGGCGACCATGCCGGGTCATCATCGTGGGGCTGTCCATCGGTGATGCGGGTAAGCTGCCCCGATGGGAGATTCAAAATGAAGATAGCGCGCTGTCCATCGGGTAAGTCCTGCCCTGATGTGAAGGCGACGTTGAGCGAATCAGCGGCCCAGCCGAGCCACTGGTCGGTGACCTCATTCTCCGTTAGGCGGAAAGGAACGCCGCCCGTACCATCGATAATGTACAGGTCGTTGGTGGCGCTCTGGTTGAACACCCCCGCATGATAGCCGATCAGCTTGCCATCTGCCGACCAGCGCGGCGTCAGCGAATCCTGATCTCCAGAGGTAAGCTGCTGCACTTCAGAGCCATCCGGGTGCATCACGTAAATCTGAAAGCGGCCCGTCCGGTTGGAGGCAAAGGCGATCCACTCACCGGAAGGCGACCAGTCGGGGTCGAGGTCGTCAGCATCGTTGCGGGTAAGCTGAACGGCGTTCTCGCCGTTGGCGTCCATCACCCACAACTCTGACGGATCGTCGCGTGATGGGCGGGACGCATACACGATGCGGTTGCCATCCGGCGACCAAGCGGGGTCGAAGTCCGGGCCATCCTGATCGGTGAGGCGGCGTAGATTGCTGCCGTCAATGTCCATCAGGTAGATGTCAAACCCACCGGATCGGTTGCTGGTGAACGCCAATCGATCCCCGCCGGACGGTGCGGGCAGCACATCGGGTCGCGCGGTGGGTTGATCCTCACCCGTGCCGCCTGGATTGCCGCCATCTGGTGTGACTGTGACGGTTGGCTGTGGCGTGCGCGGAGCCACCGGAGTAAAGATCGCCAGCAGGCTGCCCGGATCGCCATCGGTGAGCGCAAAGGCGACGACGATCACACCAGCAACCAACGCCACCAGCACAAACGGCACGAATAGCCATGTCGGGAACCCCCGGCGCCGACGCCCTTCCTTCGGAGCATCGTACACGACCTCATCCGGGGGATTCTTCGGGCGCGGGTCTTTCCTCGGAGCAGGCTCCAGGTGCGGATCCGTATCCAGCACCGGAGATACCGGGTCGAACGTCGCTTCCAATTGCGGCGGCGGGGGCGGTTCCAAGGGCAGCGCGGGAACTGGCTCCGGGGGCAACGTGGGACGTTCATCCGGCGGAACCGTGATCGGCGGCGCGGGCTGCCCATTCACAGCGGCGGTGAAGGCCGCCGCGAACGACCCCGCACTGGGATAGCGCTCTTCGGGAGTCTTCGCTAACGCCTTCTGGACGATGCCATCGAGCACCGGGTCAACGTTTGGATCGACATCCCGCACCGAGGGAACTGGCTCCAGTACATGGTGCATGAGCGTCTTCATCGGGTCCGGGTCGTCGAAGGGCGGATCGCCTGTGAGCATCTCGTAGGCCAGCACGCCCAGCGCATAGACATCTACCGACGACGTGACCATCTCGCCTTTGCGCACCATCTCCGGGGCGACATACGAGGGTGTGCCGATGATGCGCGACCCGGTCAGGCCGCTGGCTTCCTGCACCATACGGGCGATGCCGAAATCCGCGAGATAGGCGTTGCCATTCGAATCGAGCAGCACGTTGGACGGCTTGAGATCACGGTGAACGATGCCGCGTTGGTGCGCGTAATCCAGGGCGCTGCCGATCTGCGTGAGCAC
>JAHEME010000691.1 GCA_024643825.1 Chloroflexota bacterium
TGGAAAGCCCGCATGCGTAGGAATCACGAGACACATAATCTAGGTTATCGATTGTGTAAACTCCCGTCACAATTGGCTTCAGTGCTTGAACCCATTTGGGGAGATTCTGGTACTGAGACTGCTTGTTCATCAAGTAAGCTATGTGTTTGGGGTCGAGTATCTCGTCGTCTTCAAATCTACCCGACGGACTGCGTTTGATTTGCCGAATGTGAGAAGTTAGTTTGGTCTCGATTATCCGTTGCCCTATGTCCTCGTGAGTGATTTGATATTGCGGAAGCAGAAAACTGTGATCAAAGAAATGCCCGAAAGGCCCGTGACCGACATCGTGAAGCAATCCGGCAATCCGCAGCGTCTCTTCGACGCAGTTCCGGGAAGGAGTCTCCGGGTTGTTCTCCTTCAATGAAGCGTAAAGACGTCTCGCAAATCGTCCCGCTAGGTGCATTGCCCCGACTACGTGCTGGAATCTAGTATGTTCGCCCCCAGGGTAAACCCATCGCACGGTCTGCAGCTGATAGATCTCGCGAAGTCGCTGTAGCCATTGCGAGTTTATGAGCGCCCGTTCTGTGACCTCCTCAGGATCAGCCTTCGTCGGAATTGTGAACTCCACGAAGTTGTAGATCGGATCGGCAAGCAAATCCACACCTTCCGTCTCAAAATGAGGTGCCGCACTTGTGCTCAAAGCCTTTCGCACCACTGAAAGCGAGCCACTTATGGTTAAGTTGAGTATTTCTCATCTTCTACGACTTTCTGCGAAATCGCACACCAGCTTACTGTCTCCTCATCTTTGTCTCCGTTTGTAGCTGGGATCCTACTCTAAGTTCTCTCAGATAGCTTGGATTCGAAAACTCACGGCGAAGCAGCTCCGATATTGGGCTAAACCGTTTTTCTACGCTATTCGGCAGCTCAGCGAGTCTTCGCATGCTTTCTTCCGAAACAGATTGGGGAATGTTAGGGCAGAAGAGAGTAGGTGCCTGAAGCAAGGCGTCTTGTAAGTGGGCTGCCGCACCGTACCAAGAATACATCTTGCCTTCGCCTATGAATGCTCTCACGAACTCAGGGAATCCTTCAATCAGCTTACCGACACTGGGAACTAGAATTTTGACCTCGTTCTGGAGCGGAAGAAACGGGCTCGGCTTATCACCTTCATCTGCCTTCACCTCTTTCGCGAAGAACGCTGGACGAGAAACGAAGTGCGACAAGGGATGATCCGCTGTAGGACCCTTGATAGACACTATTTTGACCCACGGCCCGTAGGAGAACAATTCTCTCAGATCCTTCCAGCGCTCCAGGTTCTCAGCTATTTGCGCAAGATACGGGTAGACGTGCTCAACTTTCTGGATTTGTACTATCGCGCTGTCATGTCCCAAGTGGGTGAGCCTAGCCTTCCTGATATGGCCCCAGTCTTCTCCGTCGGGGAAGGCGAACTCCTTGTACAGTAGAAATTGATATTCTGGCAGCAGATCTAACGCTGCAATACCGAGATCAAACAATGCATAGTACGTGTTTACTGAGCCGGAGAGCAAATCAGAGGTTCTGATTTGACTCTCGCCTAAACAGCACCGCGCCACCGATTGCGCGTAGCAGAACATTGATTTGAAAAAGCGTAGCATGACTTTGCTTTCTGAAGTGACATACCACTCTCCAGGAAGAGCCACGTCACCGTCACTCAGAATCCGATTGTCATCCATGACCGATGCGCCTCCTATGACCAAATTAACGTTGCGCACGATTGAAAAGGAGAGCGACCTAGATGCACAATGGGAACTGTTAGAGAGTGTAGGCACCCTACGGAACGCTTGAGGAGTCTAAATCAAATACCGCATGAACCAGACTCTATCGAGTAGTTCGCCGCTTCTTCAATCTATTATCGATTCCCAAATATCGTTCAACACTTCGCAAAATTCATTCCATAAGAGCCACAGTACTCCCCTGACTCTCATCACCGTGGCCTTTGGTTCCAGTATTTCACCAGCGCCGAGGGCTACCAAGGAGCTTTTCTTCTGATGGAAGTTTGTATCTCTTGTCACGAAAATACCGCCTCCATAGTAGATGTGACTCCACAGGGCTAGGACATCGCATTTTGGGTTGCGCCACCTGGGATCTATTTGTCCGGAGCTGATGTCAATACCATTCTTCTTGCAGAACTCTTTGTAAGAGAACTGAATTTCAGGAAAGAGCGTTTCATGTATCTTTCGTTCAAGGCTCATTATCGGATGATTCATTTCATAGGCATAAACGCACCAGTCGAAATAGGTGATGCCGGAATAGCCAATCGGCTTCAAAATATCTGTCGTTCCGAGTCCTATGGCAGCAATTCTGTTCTTGAACTCGGAGAAGTTCGAGGCGTAAGTTCCATCACGCCTTTGTTCAGAAGCGCTGATGGCCACGACTCTTAGATTGATCTTTCCTTTCTTGTGTGTCTTGATGAGGCCCTTTATGTGAGTGGTCGAGCCTTTTCCGTTTTCAAGGTCGATAACACAATTCA
>JAHEME010000692.1 GCA_024643825.1 Chloroflexota bacterium
TCATCCTCGCCTGAGTCTCCGGTAACTACTACAAACCCGACTCCGCAGAGGGTGACTTCGTCTCCGCCAGACCCACACGGCGCGAACAAGGCACTCTTTTTTGTTGCCTTCTGTCTGTGCCACATCCATTTTATATCAATTAAATAAGCCACTCTCACGTAAGTGAGCCAATCCACGCATGGTGTGATTCTGAATCATGCGTTCCTGTGAGGTTGTATAGAATGTCTAGTTTTTCTGAAATCTCGTCGGTTGCCATCCACCAGAGTTCACAGCTAGATACATCGTCATTGCTGCACAGTCAGAGTCTGGAAGACCTGATCGGCCATACACCTTTGCTGGCTCTGCCAGGCTTGACCGCACATCTTTCCTCTGGAGTCTCGATCTACGCCAAAGCCGAATGGACGAATCCCGGCGGTTCGATCAAAGATCGACCAGCATTGAACATCATCCGTGAGGCAGAGCGTCGTGGTGAGTTGCATCCGGGAGTGACACTCCTGGATAGCACCTCAGGTAACATGGGCATCGCCTATGCCATGATCGGAGCTGCGCGCGGCTACCGGGTCTCGCTGGTTGTACCTGCCAACGCCAGCCCGGAACGACTGGCGATCCTGCGGGCCTATGGTGTTGACCTTGTCTTGAGCGATCCAGCGGAAGGTTCTGATGGCGCGATCCGACGTGTCAGGCAGATATACGAAGCCAATCCAACGCAGTATTTTTATGCCGACCAGTACAACAATTCAGATAACTGGCGCGCACACTACCAGTCAACAGCCGTTGAAATCTGGGAGCAAACCGCTGCGCAGGTGACTCATTTCGCCGCCGGGCTGGGAACCAGTGGTACGTTGACAGGTATTGCCCGCCGTCTCCGCGAGTTCAACCCCCAGATTCAGATCATCGGCCTTCAACCCGATTCCTCCTTTCACGGGCTGGAAGGGTTGAAGCATATGCCCACCGCTATCAAGCCGGGCATCTACGACGAATCGATTGCCGACAGTATCCTCCCGGTACGTACGGAAGATGCTCATGCGATGTGCCGTCGAATGGCCCGCGAAGAAGGTCTCCTGATTGGCATTTCCGCGGGGGCCGCCCTGGTTGGTGCTGCCCAAATCGCCGAAACCTTATCCGGTGGGATGATTGTGACCGTTCTTCCGGATAGCGCATCCAGATACCTGAGCGAATCATTCTGGACAGAAGGAGAGAATGGGTAATGAAGATCACCCTTCAGGCAGACCTCCTATATGGCATCGAGGCTCATGGGGAAGAAACATATCCCAATGAAGGGGCTGGCTTCCTTCTGGGACGAACCGAGGAGTCCGGTATGGTCATTGCCTCGATCTTACCCGTAGACAACAAGCGCGAAGCCGAGGCTCAACACAACCGATACCAGTTAACTCCGCACGACTTCACCCAGGCGGAGCTAGAGGCGGCTAGACGTGACCTGGATTTGGTGGGCGTCTTTCACTCACACCCCGATCATCCGGCGCGCCCCAGCCAGTTCGATCTAGATTATGCGTTGCCGCACTTTCTTTACCTGATCACATCTATCCAACAAGGGCGCGCTGTGGAGACAACCGCCTGGCAGCTCCGCCCGGATCGAAGCGCATTTGATCAGGACGACCTTGAAATCTCGCAGCCTTCATAAGCTGCCAACATGCCACAGGAGGACTAACCAATGGCTACGATCCGTATTCCCACTCCCTTGCGTCCCTACGTTCAGGGCAACCAGCATGTTTCCGTGACAGGCAAGACGGTGCAAGAAGCACTTGCAGACCTGACCACGCAATACCCCGACCTCGCTCCTCACCTGTTTAGCGATGGTAAGCTGCGAAGCTTTGTCAACGTGTTTCTTGGCGAAGAGGATGTTCGCTACCTCAACGGAGTCGAGACAGAAATCCACGAAGAGTCCCAGTTGATGATCATTCCGTCGATTGCAGGCGGATCCGAGGCCGTTCGCAACGTCGATCATTCCGCAATCCGCACCAATCAGGCCTTCATCATCGGTCTGCTGCTGATTGCCTTTGTTACAAACCTGTGGCCAATAGTCGCGTTTGTCTCTGCTGTCCTGATCATCGGCACGATTTCGCTGGAAGCAGGGTTGTTCAAGCGCATCTATCGCCACATTCTGAAGCCTGCAGGAGTCATCAAGCCGGATGTCATCCCGGATAATCCCGAACCACACCGATTCTCACAGGGACTCGGAGGAGCCTTCACTCTCGCCGCGACGATTGCACTGCTGCTCAACCTGCCGATCCTCGGTTGGGCGTTGGTCTGGATTGTGATTGTGCTCGCGGCGCTGAACCTGTTCGTAGGTTTCTGCGCCGGATGCTTTGTCTACTATCAGTTGAATCGTTGGGGGATTCCTGGCTTTTCTGTCAGCCCTCTGCCCGACACCCGTCGTGAGCACGCCTGATGCTTCCGCGCCTGGGCATTGCCATTCTGTTGATCGCGCTGGGAGTCGGCGCATACGTGCTCGGCTCACGC
>JAHEME010000693.1 GCA_024643825.1 Chloroflexota bacterium
CTACCCTGGTACTTCTCCACACAGCGCCGCGAACATTGGGAAGAAACAGGAATCTATTAGATGTTGAGAGGAATCGGAAACATGAACAAGAGTTTTTTTGCTGGACTTCTGATGGCTGCACTAGTACTGGTGGGATGCGGCCAACGTGCAATTACTCCCGCGAGCACCGGGGAGGATGTTCCGCCTAATCCACCGGCTACGGTTACGCTTATGCTGGATTGGGTTCCCAATGTGAATCATACAGGAATCTTTGTAGCTCAGGATCAGGGCTACTTTGCCGATGAAGGGCTGTCGGTCAACATCATCCAGCCAGGGGAAGTGATTGCGGAGCAGGCCGTCGCCAGTGGATCTGCGGAGTTTGGGATCAGCTTTCAGGAGCAGGTAACACTCCTCCATGCGGGGGGGGATAGCCAGCTTGTTTCTCTGGCGGCGATCTTCCAGCACAACACATCCGGGTTCGCGACACGCGCTGATACCGGGGCCTCATCCCCGGCTGAGTGGGCTGGATTGACGTATGGTTCCTTTGGTTCCCCGTTCGAAGAACCGACTCTAGAGGCGCTCATGACGTGCGCGGGGGGAGACTTCGATCAACTTACAATTGTGGATACTGGCTTCTCCGATCCATTGGCGCTGCTCCAGACCCAGCAGATCGACCTCGCCTGGATCTTTTTCGGGACTCAGGGTATTGCGGCAGAGCAGGAAGGCATTCAGCTTTCGACGATCTTGATGTCCGATCACACGGACTGCATCCCCGATTACTACACGCCCATCCTGATCACCCGGCAGCAGATCATCGACGAAACACCGGACGTAGTTCAGAGCTTTGTGGCGGCTGTCTCGCGTGGATACACCTACGCTGCCGAACACCCCGATGAGGCGGCTGCGATCCTATTCAAAGCAGCGCCCGAATCGGATGAAGCGACGCTCCGCGCCCAACAAGAATGGAGTTCGCCACGCTATCAGGCAGAGGCGGATCGATGGGGAGAACAAACCCTCGCTGTGTGGGAAGGTTATTCCCAATGGATGGACAATCATGGCATCATCAATCAGCCTATCGATGCACAGTCGGCATTCACAACAGAGTTTCTCCCGTAGAGTGTGTTGGCATTACAAAGCAACACGCTGAATATGAGAATCCATGACTTCGCCTAAGATCGAACTCTGTGCCGTGAGCAAAGCCTTTCACGGGAACGATCAATCCCTTCAGGCTGTGCAGGATGTTTCTCTACGGGTCATGCCTGGGGAGTTCGTGACGATCATTGGCCCTTCGGGCAGCGGCAAGAGCACGCTGTTCAACTTGATCGTAGGGCTTCTAGAACCAGACAGCGGGGAAATTTACCTCGATGAGTCCGCTTGCTGCGCAGCAGATCGGCTGGGGCACATCGGCTATATGCCGCAGAAAGATCTGCTCCTTCCCTGGCGCACAGTGATCGAGAACGCGATTCTTCCCCTTGAAATACGCGGTACATCCCGCGCGGAATCTCTGGCACGCGCTTATGAGATGCTGCCGATGTTCGGTTTGCAGGAATTTGCAAATAGCTACCCGCAGACGCTATCCGGTGGGATGCGACAGCGCGCTGCCCTGCTGCGCACCATCTTGACCGATCAAGAAACGATATTGCTCGATGAGCCGTTTGGAGCACTCGACGCCTTCACCCGCCGTGACCTTCAGGATTGGCTTCTGCACGTATGGGGGGAGTTTCAGCAAACGGTTGTATTCGTCACACACGATGTGGAAGAAGCTCTCTACCTGGGAGATCGGGTTATCGTACTTAGTTCTCGTCCAGGGCGTGTAATTGCCGATGATCGTGTCGATTTTCCCCGCCCGCGTCAACGCCGATTGATCGGCGATCCGAAGTTTGGCAACCAGATGACTCACCTCCTCGAAGCTCTTGGAGTCGAAGTATGATCGGGCGGACCGTCACGATCATCAAGAACGACCACACAGGGCAGGAAGTCTGGCGTTATCAGGGAGAAGTGATTTCCGAATCACCTACTTCCGTCACTGTTGAAGCCTTCTTCAGCCGCGAAGATCGCGATGATGGGTACATCGTCTGGCGGCGCGGCGACCGCTTCATTGAGCATTTCTATACCGACCTCTGGTACAACATCTTTGAGATTCACGATGTGGATGATGATCGCATCAAGGGGTGGTACTGCAACCTCGCGCGGCCCGCGTCCATTGAGGATCATCATGTGATGCAAGATGACCTTGCATTGGATGTATTCGTCGATCCAGATGGCCAGGCGCTGATGCAAGACGAGGACGAATTCGAGGCATTACCGATTTCCCCGAAAGAGCGCACTCACATCCAGGACGCGCTCGATGCACTGCTGCGGATGGTACGGCAGGGAGATGGCCCATTCTCTTGCTAGCAAAAAGGAGCGCAGGCTGCCCCCACGCTCCCCGATATTCGATTTTTACCTCCTCAGCGGGAAGCCGCTTCCCGCCGTTCGATGCGCCGAAGCCGCCAC
>JAHEME010000694.1 GCA_024643825.1 Chloroflexota bacterium
ATTACATCGCCCAGATGCGCGAGGAAATCCGGGCGCACGATCCGACCGCGCTGGTGACGATGGGGACCTTCGCGCCCGGCGTCGCGCCCGGATGGTATGTGGATACCCCCCCGCTGCTGGCGGGTTCCGATCTGGACTTCTTCGACTTCCACCCGTATCCCGGCGGCGGTTCGCTGGCGAACTACGTGGATCGGCTTGGAATGGTGGGCTATGAGTCGAAGCCAATCCTGATGGGCGAGTACGGCGCGTTCCGCCATATGTTCGGCGAGATCACCAGCGGGGCGCGGGCCGTCACCGAGTGGGTGGCCCAGTCGTGCAGCTTTGGCTTCGATGGCTGGCTGTACTGGACGTATTACCCTGCCAACCCGGAGATCGATGACCGGACATGGGGGTTCACCGACGAAGATGGCTACCTGATGAACCTGTTCGCTCCCATCAATCAGCCTGATCCCTGCGTGGCAGTAGAGATTCCCCACGACAATCTCGCCTATGGTAAGCCCGTCACCGCGTCGAATGCGCTGCCCGATCAACCGCCCGCCCTGGCCGTCGATGAGAACGAGGCCAGCCAGTGGGGAGCAGGGACAGATGCGCCTCAGTGGATCGAGATCGATCTACAGGGTGCGTACACCATCACCGAGATTCGCCTGCTGGTGGCCCAGTACCCGGACGGGGATACGATTCACCAACTGCTGGTGCGGGCGGTGGGGGGAGCCTTCACCCAGGCGCACCAGTTCAGCGGATTCACCCGCGATGGCGACTGGCTAACTTTCACCCCGGCGACCCCGCTGGAACACATCGAGGTCATCCGCGTGATGACCATCGGCAGCGTGTCATGGGTGGCATGGAAGGAAATCCAGGCGTTCGGAGAAGCAGAGTAGTTCAGAGGGGAATCAAAAACCGGGGCGCATGCTCCCCCGGTCTGTGGTGAAACAGTGAGGCATAACGCCTCACCTGTTGCACTGGGCGCGTCTCTGCCGCGCTCTGGCTAGGACTGTCGGAGCGCATACGCTAGAGCGTACGACGATCCGGCTATCAGAAGTCCCGCCAGCACCACTGCGAACATCGACTGGCTTCCTTTCCGGCAAAACCTGCATAAAACCGTTCGAGGCCGTGCGTGATGCAGGTCGCTAGACACGCGGCGCCTCTCCTACACACGTAATTGTACCTCAGAAGGGGGCCGCGCGTCGAGGCGTGGCGAACCCGGATCACACCGCCAGGGCAAGCCTGTTTCACCGTGAAAGTGCTCTTATATCGAAGAGGCAACTCTGTGATGAGATTGAAATTCCCTTTTCGATCAGGCCGCGCTAAGATAGAGATCATAGGGCACACTCCTGATTTGCCCGATCCCCTGAGGAGGGTAGGCTATGGACAGGTCACGACGCGGATGGATGTACGTGCTGGCGCTGCCAGTGGCACTGCTGGTGGTCGGGTGCGCTTCGAATTCAAATGTGGTTTCCTGCCACAGCGACTTTGCCTCCCGATCTTCCGATGTTCCCGGCCTGACCATCACGTACTCCGGGGATGGCATTGAAATGGAGGTCATCGGTCCGAGTGGGACCCTCCAGCTACCTGTCAGCGAAAGTGAGATCACCATTGATTCCGGGCCGGCAAAGCTGGCGGATATGGGCACTCTTACCCCAGGAACGTATAGGATTCATATGAAGGATACGGTAGGGACTCGGACGTATTTCACCTTTGAGGCGATTGTCGCCGAACGGCAGGTGACGCGCCTCCGGTTGATCTGCAAGTAACTGTTGACTCTGTTTCTCTCGGAGGGCGTGCGTGGAAGATAGCAAACAGCAAAAGAGGCCGCCGATTCTTGCGATTGTCATCATCATCGGTTTGTTAGGTGCGGCTGTGTGGGTCGCCACCAACCCGCTATCCGGGAGGCAGGCGGGGCCGGGCTGCTCCACCGATCACAGCTATGAAGTCTCCGAGCAGCCGGGGGTGCAGATTACGCATTCGCGCAACGTGATCGTGGTGATCCACAGCGCCAGTGGTGGGCTGCTCGTCACCAGCCAGACGGACACAGCAGAGACGGGCGGTGTGCCTATCGCCATCGAATCGTATGACAACCTTGCCATCGGCGAATACACGGTTGATGTGCTGGCCCCCGATACGCGCAAGGTGGTGCGTACCTATCAGGTAGTGGTGCGCGACCAGCAGATCGCCAAACTGCGTATCAACTGCGTCGAGTAGGCGGGTTATCCGCCGCCAGACGTATATGTCAGATAGGATTTGCGAATGGTCTCATGCACCTGCCATACGCCCTTCGAGTTGGCAGGGAAGTAGGCCACGTCGCCGGGGCCAAGCGGGATCGGCTCGCCGCCCTCCGGGGTGAAGGTCGCCCTGCCGCTGAAGATCGTGCATAGCTCGGCTTCCATCACCGTGCGCTGCCATGTGCCAGGGGTGCATTCCCAGATTCCGGCTTCGGAGCCATCGGGGTTTTCGGCCAGGATGCGCCCGCGAAG
>JAHEME010000084.1 GCA_024643825.1 Chloroflexota bacterium
AGTCCATCTTGGGGCAGAATTGTTCTTTGGGGTTCATTCGACACACTCCTTGGTCGCACTTGAAGTGTGCTGGATGAACCTTCTTTCTTCAAACCACGCTATTCTGTGGTGCTACCCAGGAACGAGACATTCTAAAAAATCAGTGAGCATTTTCAGCAAGTTGGAGGGGTGAAGTATGCCTTCGTGTCGGCGCATCGCGGGGAGTATCCAGTGAAGCGGATGTGTGAGGTGTTGGAAGTATCTTCCAGCGGATACTATGACTGGCAGCAGCGAACACCGAGCCAGCGACAGCAGGCCAATGAACAGCTGCTGGCCGCCATTCGCCGTGAGCACCAGGCCAGTCGGGGAACCTATGGCAGCCCCCGGATACACGCTCCTTTGAAGCGTGCAGATGTTGAGGCGGAGAAACACCGCATTGCGCGCCTGATGCGGGAAAACGATATCCTGGGCAAAGGAGCGAAGCGCAAACGCCCCCGAACGACGCAGCGAGCGACAGGGGCACTGGCGGCTCCCAACCTGCTGAAACAGGAGTTTACTGCCAGCCGCCCTAACCCGATCTGGTTGGCGGATATCACCTATATCGAGACCCTGGAAGGCTGGTTGTATCTGGCGGCGGTGCTTGACCTGTACGCCCGTCCCATCGTTGGCTGGTCGATGGATGTCTATCTGGACGCCAGTCTAGTCGAGCAGGCTCTCCTGATGGCGTTGGGTCGTCGCCTGCCCGAACCCGGCCTGCTGCATCACTCCGACCGGGGCAGCCAGTATACCAGTGGCTTGATACAAGCCCTGTTAAGAAAACATCATATCCAGATCGGTATGAGCGGTGTGGGCAACTGTTATGACACCGCTCCCATGGAAAGCTTCTTCGGCACACTCAAGACCGAGTGTGCTGATGCGCCTTTTGCCACCCGTACGGAGGCTCGTCGCAGCCTCTTTGAGTACCTGGAGGTCTGGTATAATCGGCAGCGTCTCCACTCCGCTATCGGCTACCTGCCTCCGGCAGAGCTTGAAGGCCAGTATTTCTACCCCTTATTGAGTGTCCGTTGATTCGGGGGAGGGTCATTCTGCTGCCAATTCATAATGCGATTGCCCTAATGCTTTATCAGTGAGTCGCATTTCTATTGAGAATATTGCGATCTAGAAAGATAACCTTGGATGTTGCCCAAGTTGGCCTACGTTGGACCGAACTACATTGTCTAGAGCAGCCGGTGGGTTAATCTTTGACATAGGGGAGGCCAAGCGCATGCGGCATGCGTGTGCGACCAGCCAGGCCAGCGTAGACAATTAAGGTCAGCACATAAGGGAAGGCCAGCGCAAAGTGATAGGGTATGCCAATATCCAATGCTTGAAGGCGCAAGCCGACCGCTTCCGCAGCACCAAACAGAAGTGCTACCAGTGCGGCACGTGTAGGAGACCAGTTGGCGACAATTACGACGGCCAGCACAATGAATCCACGACCTCCGGTCATGCCTTCAATGAAAGTGTATAGTTGCCCCAGCGAAAAGAAAGTTCCGGCCAGACCCGCCAGAAAACCGCATAGAATGACCGCCATGTAGCGTAGGCGATCAACATGCAGCCCAACACTGTCTGCAGCCCGTGGATGCTCCCCGACTGACTGGATCCCCAACCCCCACATCGTTCTAAAAAGGACCACACTGACCAATGCTACCACCACATACGTGACATAAACGAGAGGTATCTGACTAAAGAGAATGGGTCCAATGAATGGGATTCTGCTCAGTACGGGCACAGGCCACGCTTCAAAATGGGCTACAATGGGCCGCTCCGTGATCCCATAAACCGCGCGGAAAACGAAAGTCGTCATACCCAGCACGCCAATATTCAATGCCGCGCCTGATACCACTTGATCGGCTGCTAGGGTGACAACCATAAAAGCATGGATAGCGGCGACCAGCCCCCCCGCGAGAATGCCGCAGAGCATCCCCACCCAGGGGCTGTTTGTGTAAAAGGACCCCATCATTCCACCCAACGCCCCTGCCAGCATCATCCCCTCAAGGCCAATGTTGACGATGCCTCCACGCTCAGAAATTATCTCCCCAGAGGATGCAACTGCCAGCGGCATCGCAAACCGAACGCTAGCGGAGAAGAACTCGACGGTAAGGAAAATGTCAGCGAATGTGCTCAACAAGGCGAACCATCCTTCTCTTGCGCAGGAGCCGGACAAGGGTAAGCGACTGGCTGCCGATCACAAACAATAGAATGATCCCCTGGGTAACCAGTGCGATTTCTTGAGGTATCCCCAGTGTGCGATGTGCACTACCAGTTCCATTCTGTAAGCCACCAAAGAATAGAGCCGCCAGTACGACCCCTACCGGCGTTGTCTGTCCGACCAGTGCCACTGCGATTGCGTCAAAGCCATAACCGGGCGAAAAGAAATCGCTCAGGCGAAGCTGCACGCCCAGAATAACCACCGCTCCCGCCACGCCAGCCAGACCGCCACCGATGGCCATAGACATAATCGTGCCGCGCGTGACAGGAATACCCGCAAAACGTGCAGATTGGGGACCTGCCCCGACAGCTCGCATTTCAAAACCCAATGTGGTGCGCCACAGCAAAAAGTGGACCAGGGCAGCAACAATCAAGGCTACTACCAAACCGAGGTTCACACGTGCCACCTCATGGATAATGGGCAGTCGGGCCGAGACAGGCACCTTTATGGTCCATGCATAACCGTAGCTATCCGGATCTTTGAGTGGGCCATGTACCAGATAGCTCACCGTCCAGAAGCCAATGTAGTTCAGCATAATGGTTGTGATAATTTCATTCAGCCCCTTAACGGCACGCATCCATCCAGGGATTGCACCCCAGATCCCCCCGCCTATGAATCCTGCAAGCAGGCTCAGGGGGAGATGGATCGGAGCAGGAAGGTTAGGAAATGCTATCGCTACCAGAGTGGCTCCCAGCGCACCGATGTAGATTTGACCTTCTCCGCCAATGTTCAGCAGCCCACACCGGAGAGGAAGAGCGACACCCAGACCCGCCAGCAAGATTGGCGTAGCATTAGTCAGGGTAACGCCCAACGATTGGGGAGTGCCTGCCGCACCACGGGCGATGACCGCAAAGGTCTCCAGCGGGTCAAACCCTGCAATGGCGATCATTACGCCACTCACCAACAACCCCCCTACGATCGCCAGCATCGGGGCCAGAAGTGTCTGCAGGAAGGTAAGGCGAGGAGCAAAAATCTGTGTCAGGATGGTAAGGCTGGACCTTCTATCGCTTCCAACCTTGTCCCGGTCATCATCATGCCCACCATCGACCGGTCCGCTTCCTCCGCCAGGATTTCGCCCATGATCTGACCCGCGTGGATCACTGCGATGCGATCGCTCAGACACAGAATCTCCTCCAAATCACTTGAAATCAACAGAACACCCGCACCCCGATCCCTGCGCTCAAGGATACGCTGATAGGTATATTCAATAGCGCCAACATCCAGACCACGCGTTGCGTTGGCTACAATCAATGCCTGCGGTTCATGATGCAGTTCGCGTGCAAGAATCAACTTCTGTTGATTGCCGCCGGAGAGGCTGCTGACTTTTACTTCGACATTCGGGGTACGCACGTCGTACTCCTGTACCAACTTCCGGGCAAACTCTGCTATGACCTTCGGACGCAGTACACCCCAGCGAGACATAGGCTCACGGTAGTAGGCTTCCAGCGCCAGATTCTCCCAGATGGTGAGGGGCGGAAGCAGCCCCATGGTGGTGCGGTCTTCCGGTATACGCCCGACATTCAGGGCTGCCACTTCGCGCGGGGTACGACCTGTCACATCCGTATCCAGGACAGTCACGCGACCGCGAGCGGGACGTGTCAGGCCACAGAGAACCTCTAACAAGGCCCTCTGCCCATTGCCATTGATGCCAGCCAGCCCGAGGATCTCCCCTGCCTCTACACGCAGCGAGACTCCATGCAGCTGATCCCGCCCATGTTCGCGTTCCAACCAGATGTCATCGATGTCGATTACCGTCTTTCCTGTTGGGCGAACGGGGCTTTTCTGCACTTCAAGCACGACAGGCCGCCCAACCATCAATTGGGCAAGTCCTGGCTTAGTGGCTTCCCGCGTGATCTGGGTGGCAACATTGTGGCCATCTCGGAGAACGGTAACGCGATCACTGACGGTCAGTACTTCTTCCAGCTTGTGGCTGATAAAGATCGTTGCGTGTCCCTGCCGCGTCAGGTTCCTTAAGATCTGGAATAGGGTCTCCACTTCGGCGGGAGTCAGGACAGCGGTCGGCTCATCCATTACGAGCAGGTGCGCACCGCGGAAGAGCGCCTTAAGAATCTCTACCCGCTGCCGCATCCCCAGCGGCAGATCTTGAATTTCTGTATCAAAGTCAATCTCCAGATCATACTGGTCCGCCAATTTCTGGATCTGCTTTGTTACATTTTTCAGGTCAAGCCAGGGTCCCTTTTGGGGAGAAGTCCCTAGGATGATATTCTGCACTGCCGTAAACCGTGGCACGAGCATGAAGTGCTGATGGACCATACCGATACCAAGATCAGTTGCGTGTTTTGGGCCAGCTATCCTGACGCTTTCTCCTTGCCACAGAATGCGGCCTTCATCCGGCATGGTCATGCCGTAGAGGATGTTCATCAGCGTGGTCTTCCCGGCCCCGTTTTCGCCCAGCAGGGCATGCACCTCGCCTTCTGTAACTTCGAGGTTTACCCCATCGTTGGCGACTACACCGGGATAGATTTTGGTGATATTTTCCATTCGCAGAAGTGAGTTCATCTGATAGTCCTGGCTCACTCATCCATCAGTTCAATAGTAGGGCCACTTACCCCCAACCTCGCCCGGCTTATCTCTCATGATATATAAGCCGAGCCTGCGACCAGGGTTGGGGGCAAAGGGCATTCCACCTTGCTACCCGATCACCAGGCTTCAGTGATATTTTGCCGCTACTCAGCTGGCGTTTCGATATAGGGTACTTCAATCGTGCCATCGATGATGTCTTGCTTCACCTGTTCAATTTGTGTAGCCACATCATCCGGAACCAAACCATGATAATCGGCGATACCAACAACACCGGTGGACAGGCCGTAGAGGCGTACCTCACCAGTCCATGTTCCATCTACGATCTTTTTGGTGTCATCGAAGATCAACTGAGCACCGCTGAAGAGCAGACTTGAGATGACGGTATCCGGCGCAATATCGTTCTGATCTAGACCCCAGCCGATAGCCCAGACGCCCTTTTCCTGACACGCCTGAATGATCCCGACACCTGCTGCATCCGCAATGTGGAAGATGACATCGGCGCCGGCATCGATCTGAGCGATAGCCGCCTCTTTTGCCTGGGCCACGTCTTCGAACGAACCGATATAAATGACATTCACTTCAATGTCCGGGTTCACCGATTCGGCACCAAGCCGATAGGCTTCCATCTGCGCAACGAGAATGGGGAAGTCAAAGCCAGCAATGCCGCCAATCTTTCCCGTCTCGCTCATATGAGCAGCCAGCACACCCAGCAGATAAGCAGCCTGCCAGGACTCGCCAGTGATCCCAGCAACATTCTCTGCTGCGACAATCGGGTTGCTATCGACAATGAATTTGACATCTGGATAGTCAGGTGCAACGGCGAGAGCTACATCGCCAAATTCAAACCCATGGCCGATGATTACGTTGTTACCATCATCAGCAAACTGGCGGTAAACCTGCTCGAATTCTGCAACAGGCGTATTCTCAGAGTACGCAATCTCGGCTCCTAGCTGCTCCTCGATCATCTTCAACCCTTCATAGCCTGCCTGGTTGAAGCCTTGATCGCTAATGGTTCCCGGAAATACCATCGCAACCCGCAGTTGTGGGGCTTCCGCGATTTCCTCGGGTGGTGCGGGGGCTTCTTCTGTAGGAGTTGCTGCTGTCCCCCCACAGCCAACCAACGCGACCAGCGACAGAATGGCAACCAGGATCAAGAGTGTTGTTCGCTTGTTCATTGTTCTCCTCCATGTTGTGTGCAGATGTTATTTTTCCTCATCAGCCCAGACTCCCAAAAATGATGAGCTTTTCAACGACTACTAGAGTCCCTTTTCTGGCCTCCTTTCTGTACACCGTAAGGGATGTTGGGTCTGCTGCTACACTCCTCGGCGTACTATCGGGTCTGGTAGGGGACTTCGATCGATTGATCGTAGAATCCCACTTCATCAAGAGATGTCATTAACTCCATAAAGCCTTTCAGATGCGCCAGAGTCACATCGGGAGACGCAACCGGGGGATCAGGGCATGGACCGAATGGATCATCTGGAGCAGGTATCGCGCGAAGAGCATGGAGTGCTGCTGCCGCACATGTACCAAGAGTCTGAAGGTTGTAACCACCTTCCAATAAGAGCACGATGCGGCCTTCGCAGTGGTTTTCTGCAAGCTTTCTCAAGCCATCCACGAGGTCGTAGTACCCTTTCATACTCAGCCCCAATACTGACGAATGATCCATCCAGTGCGCATCGAACCCCGCTGAAACCAGAATGAGCTGAGGCTGGTAACGCTGCGCCAGCGGAGCGATCAGTTCATCTAAAGCCCGCTTGTAGCTTGCGTCGTCGCTCCAGGTTGGCAGGGCAACGTTGTAGTTGTAACCCAGCCCGGCCTCCGTCCCATCGCGGAACATATCCCCGGTACCGGGAAACCAGGGATGCTGGTGGAGAGAGACGAAGAGAACGTCCCGGTTTCCATAGAAGATGTCTTCGGTTCCGTTCCCGTGGTGCGCATCAATATCGATGATCATCACCCGATCCAGGCCATGTTCACGCAGCGCATAGGAGGCTGCAATAGCGACATTGTTGAAGATGCAGTACCCCATCGCATGGGCGGCCTTTGCGTGATGCCCCGGAGGGCGGGCAAAGACAAATGCGTTTGTCACTTCGTTATTTACTACCGCACGCGTCCCTGCCACTGCACAGGATGCGGCTAACAGGGCGACTTCCGGGGCTGCTGGTGTCAGGTAGGTATCAACGCTAATCCGGCTCTTCCCCTCCTGTGCAAGACGCTTTACTCTCTCCACATGATGGTAAGTATGTGCAGCCGCCACCCAATCCCACGGGATCAGCTCGACCTCAATCTCAGTGAGCGGCTGAAGCTCTCCCTGTTCCTTCAGGTAGTTGATCAACCGCTCCAGCCGTTCCGCCGATTCAGGCGCGCGGGGATGTGTATGAACTCGATGAGCGGGATCGTATACGTATCCGGTAGCTACCATATGTAACCTGTGATTTCTGACTCTTGTGCTTCCTGCTCCTGTCAGGCCTTCAGATGTCGCTCAAGAATCTCCAGACTCTCTGGCAGAATGAGCGGCGTCACTCCCCCCCCCCCCGATGCGAAGTAGGATCGGACCGCACCGGGCGTCATCCCTGGTAGTGCCATGAGACGCTTTGTCAATCGCTCCATGATCTCCGCCAGATCTTCAGGGCTGGGTACAACTTCCACCAGGCCGGGATTGTGGTCATTCACACCGATCAGGTCTATGCGCCCCTGGTCGGTACGTTTGAAACGCACAATTCCAGCCGCTGATTTCTCCTCTTTACTGCTCAGAAAGCTGCGATGAGTCAGCTTTGGACTTGCATAGCCAACAATTCGGGTGTAACTCGCCTGTGTGCGCGTGAGCACTGCTGTGATAAGCTTGCTCAGAAAGTTGTGCGCTTCTGCATAGGCCGCCTTCTCCGCATTCCCCCAGCGGTACTTGCCGCCTGAAATCGGGACAGCCGTATGATCGCTCCGCCACAGGCCAACCGAAGTGCCCCGATGCTCAAACAATCCTGGATCGTCGTAGCGAGCCGCAAGGGATGGTTTACCCCGCCAGTGGTAAATGTGATCATATGGAACCAGCCCCATCGGCTCCGATACCACGATCCGATGGATTGCCAGCCCATCGCGCTTGAGGAGACCATTATGCAGCACCGCCTGCGGGTAGCTATTTGGGAGTGCCTGTAGCAATGCAAGCGGGTAATCAGGCTCGCCTACTGGTTCAAATCCCTGTCGCAGCAGGTAGTGATTGATGTCCAGGTGTTCCTTGCTCATGGAATACGGCTTAGACTTGGTGCATGGCAGCAGTAAAGCCACCATCTTGCCGCCAGCCTGAGGTGGAGCATATTGGTCCCGCATGTAGGCATGGAAAGCCCGCACGTCCGGGTGCTGGAACGCCTCCACATTTTCCTGCGGGCAATAGAAGGTCAGGGTCGCATCGAGCGTATAGGGAGCAATGGGCTTCTGCTTGGAGACAGGCAGCCAACTATCGCGCACTCTCAAATCAGGCATTGGTCACAATCGCTTTCTGGAAAGCCACAAAACGGTCTACGGCATCTTTTATATCCGATGGTAAGGTGGGTTGACGGAAGAGGCGATCAGCGACCGCCGCCTGAGCTTCCCTGATGATCGCTTTCTCATCGAACACTTCGATGTGGCCTTCGTGCATCACGACAGCCCCATCAATGATGACGGTTCGCACCGATGCCCCCGACTCGCAGAAGGCAAGATGGCGATAGGCGTCATTCAGGGGAACCCACTGCGGGCTGGTGAGGTCGATCAAAGCTATATCCGCGAGATGACCCGCTTTCAGGCTGCCTATCTGCCCTTTCTTGCCCATCACAACGGCACCCGCTTCTGTCGCCATCGACCATGCTTCGCGGGCCGAAATCCACGTGACGGGGTCGGGGTTGGCGATATGCGACATCGCTGCAAGGCGAAGCGTCTCAAAAAGGATCTGATTATCGCTACTGGCGGAACCATCAGCACCCAGCGCAACGGGGACGCCCATGTCAAGCATGGTTCGTACGGGTGCGAGACCGCTGCCTAACTTCAGATTAGCGGCGATATTGTGAACCACACTGGCTCCGCTGTTCGCTAAGAGCTGCACATCCCGTTCGGTAAGATATACGGAGTGCGGCAAAGAGACTTCCGGTCCTAGCAGCTCACGCTCTGCAAGCCACTCCACCCCGGACATGCCAAAGCGTTTACGCAGTGCCCAATCCTGTACGCGCGTCTCCAGAAGATGCACGTGGAAGCCAGTCTGGTGGCGGCGGGCTAACTCTAGGGA
>JAHEME010000085.1 GCA_024643825.1 Chloroflexota bacterium
TGTTTGAAAGGGGGTATGACGGTCTGGAGATGAAGGGGGGCTATTTTGAGCGAGCGTTATGCCGGGGCACGCTGCGTGAGTGGTTGAAGATCGGCGAATATGGCCCGCGACCGAGGTGATTTTGCCGGGAAAAATCTGAGTCAATGGAAAGGCCTGCCTCGAATAAAGTCCAAAAGAATCACAAACCGTCGAAAGTCACATTCGGCGGTTCTGGTTTCTAGTGATTGGGAAAATTTCAGAGAGTTGAAGGTAGTCTAACTCTGTTTCTACGAAAATGACAAATAGTGCGCATGTGCAGCGAATAGAATCCTGTTACGATGGATCATGTAGTTCGCATTCGTCCATTCTCAGGAGGCTATCATGCAATTTGGTGTGTACCTGCCCAACTATGGAGAAGGGATCAGCGCACGCAGCCTGATGGAACTAGCCGCCATCGCAGAGCAGAACGGGTGGGATGGCTTCTTCTTATGGGATCACATTCTCGTGAGCAAGAACGCGGGCCATCCTATGGTTGATCCGTGGGTAGCGCTGGCAGCAATGGCGACCGTGACGGAGCGCATCCGC
This sequence comes from Chloroflexota bacterium, assembly GCA_024643825.1. Classification (GTDB taxonomy): domain Bacteria; phylum Chloroflexota; class Anaerolineae; order Aggregatilineales; family UBA3940; genus JAHEME01. The sequence continues at coordinate 565 of JAHEME010000085.1, forward strand.
TTGGGGACGACAGTGACTCCAGTGGCGCGCCGAAGGCCGTGGAAGTTGGCGCGAGAAACGGTTACGCTCGATCATCTCTCCAACGGGAGGCTGATTCTCGCGGTGGGGCTGGGAGCGCCCACCAAAGCCGAGTTTGCCTATTTCGGTGAAGAGACCGATCCACGCTTACGGGCGGAGCGCCTCGATGAAGGGCTGGATATTCTCGCCGGGTTGTGGTCAGGCAAGCCGTTCTCGTATGACGGGAAGCACTATCAAATTGATAAGATACGATTCCGACCTGCTGCCTACCAGACTCCACGCATCCCCGTGTGGGTGGGGGGATACTGGCCCAATCGTGGCCCCTTGTGGCGTGCCGCGCGCTGGGATGGGTTTTTTTCGCTAAAACATGGGGGTTCCATGCAGCCAAAGGACATCAGGGACATTTGCGTCGTCCTTGAGTCGCAGCGAGGTACGGGCAGCCCCTACGACCTTGTGACGATGGGAAGGCTGGCGGAGCAGCCTCTGGAAGAACAGCGCAAGCGCATCCGCGCATGGGAAGAATCGGGTGTTACATGGTGGATGGAGAGCTTCTTTGCGGCTGGCGATGTGAATGACGTTACTAAGCGCCTTGAGGCTGGCCCCCCGGGGGCCTAATCTGAGGAGTACACATATGATAGCCCCCTTCTTACCGAGCGCAGGAAGGGGGCTGTTGGTTTTCCAGAAGCAGGTTACTTCTGCTGTTCTAGCCCGTCGCAGTAGACGTTGATCGCCTGGCGGAAGAACTCCGGGAGATCAGGGTGAAACTTGATGTAGTTCGCCGCGAAGCGCGGGTCGTCTACATACATCTGCCCCAGCCCGCGCAGCGTATCGATGCTCGGCTCGTAGAAGTAGCGTAGATGCTCGTGCCAGCGCGCGACCTGCGCCTGAACTTCGGGGCTGTCGCGCCCCTTCTCCATCACAGCCGCCAGCGCAGCGGTGTTATCACGGCCTTCCTGCATGATCTGCTGCTGCTTCTGCTTGCTGTAGCTGTTCCAGCGTTTGTGCGATTGATCGACCGTCTGCGGGTCCCATCGTTCACGGGCTTCTTTGGCGTACTCCGCCTGCTGCTCTTCCGAAAATCCTTCAAACAGTTCGTCGCTGCCCATGGTAACTGCCCCTTCCACGTGATAAATGGTTTTCTCGATGGTGTTGATGAGATGAATGAGGCGCATTACACGCGCTTCCAGCGCCCGGCGGTGCACCGTCAGCACATGCACGATGTCGAAATCGGGGCCGTCAAGGATTGGCCCGATCTCGTTGAGGCGGAATCCGAGTTCTCGAAAGAAGAGAATCTGCTGGAGTCGCAGCAGAGCTTCTTCCCCGTAATAGCGATAGCTGTTCTCACCCAACGAGGTCGGCTCAAGAAGCCCAATCTGATCATAGTAGTGCAGGGTGCGAACCGTTATGCCTGCCAGATCAGCAAGCTGTTTGACCGTCAATCGTTCGGAGAATTCGCTGCGCTCCGTTTCGATAGATACGCCAGCGGCGGCGGCTGCCACCCGAAATGCATCGTCATGTCTCATTGTGTTATCCTCCTATCATAAAGAGGATACACTATGACGCAGCGTAAGAGTCAAGAGGGAGTTTTGGGCATAAAATGCCGGTAGAAACCGAACTCAAACAGATTCTTTACAAATCCTTCACGATACTGTTATGGTTTTGCATCGTTGAGGATGCGCCACGCATCAAATAATCCTATATAATAGAGGGCAATGGCGATGTTATCTGGGAATCGATTTCGCGGTTCGATCCTAGCAGTACCTCTATAATTTTTTGGGGATGAAATTGTTCTCTTATAGGAGACGTTATGAAAAACAGCAGCAGCCTGACTCGTGTATTTGCGATACCGGTAGCAGTCTTGCTCACTGTCGTAGCCGTAATCCTCGGCTTCCTGGCATTGCCCGCTTATGCGGCTCCAACCAGCGCGCCTGCCTCCTGCGTAGGGCATCGCAGCATTGAGAACTTCAACAGCGCTTCCCAGCTAGGGGCGCAGGGGTTCTTCTTCCAGATGTTCTCCAGCGGCACGTACGGGTTCAACGATCACGTGCTGTCGCTTGATCTGGGAACCACCGCCACAGCCGATTACGCCGCCAGCCGCATCAGCGAGATTGACACGGTTAACCTGCCGCCCGAATACTGGACAAAGTGCTGGCAGCCCACCAATTCTAAGGATGTCGTCGTCGAGTACACCATCCGCTTCGATCAGGCCGCTACTCCGGGGCTGACGGAAAACGCCATGCTATGGAATGCGGGGCTGGCAACGGGCGCACCCCTGACCGCCTTCGGCGTGACCCGCACCCCTTCCTTCGGTGGTGCCTATTTTGCGATTGTGGTGCAGGACTTCAACTACTCAAGCGGTCTCATCTCGATGGAACCCATCTTTGTGGACCCGACCCAGTGGCACACCATTCGTGTGACGCTCTCGCAGACGAATGCCAAGATCGAAATCGCCCAGAATGGACCGTTCTCAGTGGTGCTGGATCAGGCGCTGCTGTATGCGCCAGCCCCCACCGGGTTTGAGTTCAGCGTGGATAACGAGGCGTTCCCCGGGTACTACGTTCCGGTGCAGGTTCCTGATGGGATGGATGTATCCAGCTTTGAGGTACAACTCAGCCACTAGTAACAGAAGTCTGTTAAGGGGCCGCCCGATGGGGCGGCTTTTTTTTGCTCCGTGTCGTGTCACGAATTGATAACAGGAATGGTTTCCAGCGAGGCACGCGATATACTCTCGCTGTCACAGGTAGAAACTTACTGGTGTTTGAAGAAATCAGGGAGCCTTCGTCACTCCCTTCCAATCATTCCTGTATGAGGCAGTAGTATGAAGCTAGACCCTCGCTGGCAGAAGGTCGTGCGCGACCTATGGGCCAACAAACCTCGCACGATTCTGGTCGTGGTAGCAATAGCCGTCGGCGTGTTTGCCTTCGGCAGCATGTTCGCCACCCGTACGATCCTTCTGGATAACATGGCTGCCGGAGTCCGCGCCACGAATCAGGCGACGCTGACTCTTTCGATGTTAGAACCGTTCAACGACGGGCTGGTACGGACGGTTCGTACCTTCCCCTATGTCAAGGAAGTCGAAGCACGGAGCGAACCGTATGTGCAGGTATGGACGGGCAAAGCATGGAGCCAACTCACGCTGATCTCGGTGGATGACTTCCAGACGATGGACATCAACCGGATCACGCTGGAAGACGGTAGCTACGACTTACAACGTCGTCAGATACTGGTGGAACGCTCCTCGCTGCCGCTGTTAGAAGGCGCAGCGATTGGCAGCGAGTTAACGGTTGAACTTCCCGATAACAGTCACAAGCAGCTTCAGGTCGCCGGGGTTGTCCATGACTTCACCGCAATCCCGGCGAGTCAGGCTCCTTTGTTCACGGCCTATGCCACGCTCGACACAGTGCGCTCGCTGGGCCTTACCGACGGCTATGACGTGTTGGAGATCATCACCGACTCCGATCTGACGACGCAGGCCCAGTTGGAAGTCGCCGCCGACGCCATCACCACGTCGCTCGACCGCTATGGGTATGTGGTGCTGGATACCACGATCACGGTTCCGGGCAAACACTGGGCCTCTGATTTCGTCAGCGGGCTGGTGCTGGTGCTGGCGGTGCTGGGCACGATGGCGCTGGCCCTCTCCGGCTTTCTGGTGGTGAACACCATCATGGCGTTGATGACCCAGCAGAAGCGGCAGATCGGCATGATGAAGGCAATCGGGGCGCGAGGCCGCGATGTCATGGGCATCTATCTGGCGATGTCGGGTTCGTTCGGCGTGCTTTCTCTGCTGGTGGCGCTGCCGCTGGGGGTGGGCCTCTCGCTGGTGACGACCAATGTCCTTGCCCACTGGCTCAACATTAATGTAGACAGTTTTGATTTTCCCGTCTGGGTATTCGCCATACAGATCAGCATTGCGATCCTCATCCCGCTGATCTCCGCGCTGATCCCGGTGCTGAGTGGGATGCAAACCACCGTGCGCGAAGCCATCTCTGATTACGGGATCACCGAGACCAGCGGCAACTTCATCAGCAACCTGATCGGCAGAATCCAGGGCTTGCCGCGCCCGCTGCTGCTTTCGCTGCGGAATACGTTCCGCCGCACCGGGCGGCTGGCGTTGACGCTGCTCACCCTGACCATTGCGGGCGCGATCTTCATCAGCATCATCAACACGCGCAATTCGCTGCTGGGGCAGTTTGACAAGTTCCTGGCGATCTTTGGCTACGATATTCAGGTCTCACTGACGCAGCCGCAGTACATCACTCGCCTGCAGCGCGAAGGGCTGCGCGTGGATGGCGTGCAGCGTGTGGAAGGATGGAGCGGCATCAACGGTACAATCATTCGCCCTGATAACGTGGTTGCGCCTGCGATCAACGCAGATCGGGGTGGACCGCCCGGCGGAGGGCCGCCGCGCAACCAGCGGATCACCAGCGGAGCCAGGAATGCTGAAGAGGGTACGGTCGTGGTGATCCTCGCGCCGCCTATCGATTCGGCCTTCATCACGCCGGATATCGCTGACGGGCGCTGGCTAGAAGACGGCGATACCAACTCTATTGTCCTCAGCACCGAGGTACTCAAGACCGAGCCATACATCAAGGTCGGGGATACGATCCACATGGACTTCGGCGATCTTAAACGTCCGATGAAAGTGGTCGGTTTCATTAATGTGATTGGCATCCCGCTCGGCTATGCGCCGATTGATTACGTCACCCGCCTCACCGGGACGGCGGGCCTCTCGTCCATCGCCATGATCGGCACGGGGAATACAAGCGTGGATCAGCAGCAGACCATCGCTCGCAACCTCGAGGAACACTATCAGGACATCGGCATCGGAGTGACACAGACCAATACGCTGGCGGCGATCCTGGGGACGATTGCCGGGCAGATCGACTTCCTGATTTATGTCATCCTGGGGATGGCGGGTTTGCTTGGCGCAGTGGGTGGATTAGGTCTGGCTTCGACCATGAGCCTCAACGTGTTGGAGCGCACGCGCGAGATCGGGGTGATGCGCTCGATTGGCGCGTCGAATGGCAGCGTGCGCAGCATCTTCCTCGTCGAAGGGCTGATCATCGGCGTCATAAGCTGCGTGCTGGCTTCGATCCTGAGCATACCTATCAGCTACATTCTGGGGTCGGCGCTGGGGAACGTGTTCTTCCAGCAGCCGCTTGCGCTGGTGCTGAAACCGGAAAGCTTTATCATCTGGTTTGTGATCGCGCTGGCGATTGCGTCAGTCGCCAGCCTGCTGCCCGCCAACCGCGCGGCGCAGATCAGCGTGCGGGAGTCGATCAGCTACGAGTAGCCCCTCTCCTCTGACCTCTATCCCCCTGACCGTCAGCTCGACGGCAGGGGGATTTTGTTTACCTCTGCTCGAATTGCGTTGACATCCACCCCCGCCACCCCGATAATGGGTTGAGATGTGCTTACGCATTACTAAAAACTCATCACCCATCACTACCATGAGGAGAGACCCATGACCCGGCAAGTCATTTCACCACCAGCAGAGCCAAAGGAAGTCATGCGCGGGGGCTTTGAAACCGCCGCTGCCGCACCATCCGGTGACAGCTATTCCGACCGATTACTCAAGCTGATCCCCGCCGAGACGGTGGCGGTGTATATCGCCGTGCAGGGCATCCTTGAATCGTCGCTGGGATCGCCGGGGCAGGAGGGCCAGCTTGCGATCTGGCTGTGGGCGCTGTTTGCGATCATTGCGATTCTGAACATCGTGTACATGGGGCGCATCCTGCATGTGACGGATACACGCCAGTATGTACTCGTGACCCTCTCCTTTGTAGTCTGGGTTCTCAGCATTGGCGGCCCGTTCCGCTTCCTGAGTTTCTACCAGCCGTTCATCGGAGCCGTCGTCCTTACGTTGTACACGTTTGCGATCCCGATGTTCTATAGTGGGGTTCAGGCCTAATAGAACGAACGCCGCGACAGTGCCGTAGGCAGAAAGGACCAATAGATGGCCCCAGAGATTTGACCACTATTCGTCACGTCACCAGTCTAAGGAAAGGTTGTCATGTATTTGTCCCATGAAATCGCAATCGACCGATCCCCGGAGGAAGTATTCTATTTTACGCATAGTGCAGAGAATCTGACGATTTGGTACACGGGGGTCAAATCCGTGGAAGTTCTTCCCGGCGACTCCCTGTGGCCAGAAAAAGGTGGGCAGCTAAAGGCCCACTTTAGGTTGGGGGCATACCCCTTTGACCTCATCTGCACAGTTACCACCTACAAGCCCGGCAAAGAGATGTCCTTTACGGTAGAAGGGCAGATGATGGGCGGATCGCAGCAGTGGTTGTATTCCAGGCAGGGCGACTCGACGCTGCTGAAGGCGATCTGGGATTATCGTTTCCCGCTTGGCAAGGTCGGTGAGGGCATTTACATGGCGTTTGAGAAAGATGGAGCTTTTCAGACACAGACTGCGCTGGTCAACTTGAAGCAAGCGATTGAAAGCACATAACCTCAGAACGAACGCCCCGGTAGTCAGTGCGCTACCGGGGCGTTTTGCGGTTCGGAATCTGTAGACGCTATGTGCGGGCGACGATCTTTACCTCGGTTGGAACCGCCCGCGCGAAGGTATCGCCGACCGGGGAACCAACCTCGCACATGTGCGTGAGGTGGGCGATCTGCTCCGGGGTGACATCCGGCGCATCGAGATAGACAGTCGTGCTGATGCGATCATAGCCGGAGCCGGGCGCACCTTCTACGCCCAGATACGCCGCGACGTTATACCCGCCGCTAACCTCCACTGTGATGTTGTTGACCTTTAACCCCATGAAGGAAGCGTGCAGCCCCACGACTGCCGCGTCACAGGCCGCGAAGCTGGCCAGCATCATCTCCATCATGTTCATGGTGTCATCTGCGCCGATGGTGATTTCTTTGCCATCGACCGTCACACGCGCTTCCTCGCCCTGCACCCAGCGGGCCGTAGCGACCTTCGTCCGATTTGCGGCGGCTGGGGTATCGAGGAGTTTCTCCTTGAACCCTCCCCAGGCGGCCATATCGAACCCTTTGTTATCTACGCTCATTTTCGTGCCTTCCTCTGGTGTGTCGTTCTACGACCTTAGCGATAGGAATAACTTACGATACATCGACATACCTGTCAAATGATTCACGATGAGGAAACGCGAAAAAGACCGCCTCATGAGGCGGTCTTTTTCGTATAGAACCGATGATTACTTTGCTTTGCGATTCAGGCTGATGCCCCAGAAGAGTATCCCCAGACCTGTGAGGAAGATGCCGATGCCAATCGGCCCGGTCCAAAAAAGGATCAAGAACCATTCGCCCATGTCACGTTCTCCTTGCGCTGAGAAAGGAAGCACAATCAGCTAGCGTGTGGTGGAGAGTAGTGATGCGTGGAAGTGCTGTAGCGAAATGCAGCCTATCGAGGCGAACTGCATAGCTGAGTTTCTCCAGTATATAGGAATTTCTTACGGGGTGTACAGATGATGTATGTCACATAGGGGCGGTCATGGTTGCGCTCATTCCAGTGCAGTTGGGTCGAAAAAAGACAGGTCGGCTGGCCCAACTGCCTGACAGCCCCTACCACAATTGGTTCACATAGGCCGCGAAACACTAGGGAACCAGTTCGACGACCCTCACGTCGTCATAAAACACAGTGTCGCCATTGCGAGCAATAAACCCGATGTGGCCCTTTGCAAGATCGTCATTCTTCACATCAAAGATCAATTCCCCGTCAAGATAGCTCTTGATTGCGGAATCAAGGACTTCTACCCGCAGGGTATGCCATTGTTTTTCATCAATGCGATAGTAGGGACTCCATTCCAACCCAACCCAACCGCAGCCTCCGATGGATGCAAGCGCAGTTCCTTCCGTGGAGGGCTGAAATATGTAATTCTGACAGGACGTTCTTGCGAGATCAAGGCGAAACTCCAAAGCTAAGAAAGGTGCAAATTCACCTGGTGAAGTTTCCGCCAGGAAGCCACGAGCTTCAAGAGCGTAATTCTCCCAGTTTGGCGTACCATAGATCATATGTGGGAAATAACCCCCCGGCGTGATGCTCATCACATGGTTGCCCGTCCCATCGTCAACCACTTCGACGAGTGCCTCCTGGTCGCCCATATTTTGCCAGCCATCAAGGGTACCGTCTTCAAAATCATCTTCGAGCAGTACATCGCCCTCGGTGTATGGCGAAGCTGCGGCGTCACCCGATGGGTTCTCGGCGGGGGCGGCGGTTGGGGTGGGTGTGCTGGCTGGCACTTCCGTCACCTCAGCGACTACCTCTTCGGTGGGTTGAGTGGGAGGCAAAACGGCCTCCGTTTGTGCAGAGGCTGCGGGCCTCAGCAGAATCACCGCCGCCAGTATCCCGATCACAAGTAAGGCTGCGATCATCACCGCCCAACCCCAAACCGGGAGGCTTCTTTGTGGAGGGGGAGCCGGGGCTGCCTCCGGTCGGAGACTGCCGGGCAGGGTATCGGGC
>JAHEME010000695.1 GCA_024643825.1 Chloroflexota bacterium
TCAAGAAGCCAGCAACCCGGCATTGAGTGATGCGCGGTTGATCGAAGTGACCGATCCGGGCACAACATGGCGACCCGACTCCACGCAGCCGCCGGGCCATTATTACTATCGCGTCCGAGTGGTCAAGCGGCACGGATCGCTTTCCCCCTGGAGCGAGATTCGTCAGACGCGGGTGGCCTATCCACCGCCACCGCAACCCACGTTGCAAATCGATGGGGAGCGACCTCCGGTATTGAATTGGAGCGATGTGGGCGAAACGCTGGATTATGCGCTGGAAGAATCGCGCAGCGAGGACTTCGCCGAGCCGGAGATCGTGTATGCAGGGCGGGGAACGTCGTGGGCGATCCCGGTGATGGGGCGCAAACCGGGCACGATCTACTATCGTGTGCGGGCTGCCTCGGATGGCGGGCCGGGGCCGTGGAGTCAGGTGCAGGAGTTTGAGATTCGCGTGCCGCCGCCGCCTACGCCTCAGCTTGCGGCGGGGCGGTATGGGCACGCTCAGGGGCCGCTGGAACTTCGATGGCAGCCTGTGCCGGGAGCGGTTCGATACGAATTGCAGCATCTGGAATCGGACACTGGCACTAAGGAACTGGTCACGCTGGAGGATACGATCTACCTCACACCTGATCTGGGGGTTGGTGAGCACATCTTCAGCCTACGGGCGTGCAATGAATACACATGCAGTGAGTGGAGCAACCAACAGCGGATCGTGGTTGCGCCTGACGCTCCGGAGGAAGCGCCGATGATCACAGTCGGTATGCCGGATGACGACGGAAACGTCATCATCACATGGACGGAAGTGCTGACGGCGACGGAATATGTGATCGAACTCTCGGATGCTGGAGACTTTCGCAATGCGCGAGTCCACACAGAAACCGAGCTTCAATTAACGCTGCAACGACGCGAGCCGGGTATCCTGCATCTGCGGGTTAGTGGCGCGAACAGCGGCGGGGATGGCCCATGGAGTAGTGCGGAGACGCTGGAAATTCTACCGAGCGCACCTGCGTGGTTGGAACAGAAGCTGATCGAGGAGAAGGGGGCGGTTCTGGTGACGTGGGGGGCGGTCGGAGCCGGAGCCAGCTATGTGCTTGAGATGATCGTGAATGACGATCCGAGCGATCCGATGGAGGTCTATCGGGGCGGGGAGACTTCGTGGGAAGGGACGATCCCGGCAGGGACGCGCGCGCTGCGCTTCCGGGTACGGGCGGAGCAAAGCGGATCGCAGAGCGCATGGTGGACGGGCGAGATGCTCGAAGTAGAGGTCGCACCCCCACCACCGTTGCTAGAACCTCTGACTTTGGATGAGCACAGCACCGTTCGGCTGCGATGGAATGCGATCCCCGGCGCGGCGCATTATATTCTGGAAGCGGCCCGCAACGAGAATTTTGAGGACACGCACAGTTCCACGCCAATCAATGATACCGAGATTCTGTTTCATGCGCCCACCAGCGGAAGATACTGGTTTCGGGTGAAATCGGCTACGAAGGTGCGGGCTGGGGCCGCCGGGAAACCGGTTTCTATCCTGATCCCGCGCCCCTCGCCGCCGATCCTGTGGCCTGTCGATCCGGTGAAGGAAGCGCAGCCCTTCGAGATCGCATGGAAGGGAATGCCGGGGTGTGTGTATTATGAAGTGCAAGATTCAGACAGCGTCGATTTTCTGCCCGTGCATACGAACAGCGTCCGCGTCTTTCATCCCGCGCAGAAGATCACTGTGAAGGGACGAGCCACCGGGCGGGTGTACTTCCGGGTGCGGGCAGTCGATGATCAGAACGAGGCGAGTGTATGGAGCCAACCGCTGGCTGTAGAAGTACGTTAGGTACGATCTGAGCGTTATGAATGGAATGTCCGATCTATGAGTGAGTTTAATCCGTCGCCAAACGACCACCTGAAAATTGGTGGTTATGCGTACACCGTCAAGCCGCATCCCTCCGTGCCGTCGTTCGCATTCGGGCAGGAGGGGCGCAAGGCGTTCGTCTACCAGATCGTAGGCGGCCCTGACGATGGGCTATATGCGCTAAAGAAATTCAAGCCCGTCTACCGCGTGGCGGAACTGGTGGATGTGTGCGATTCGCTGGCACGGTTTGCCAAGTGGCGGGGGCTGGAAGTATGCGGGCGCGAGTGTCTGCATGTTGGCGCGCATGCTGATGCCCTGCAAGCGTATCCCGATCTGGAATACGCGGTGCTCATGCCGTGGATCAGTGGGTCCACGTGGTATGACATCGTGGTGAGCGAAACGCCGCTGAATCGACTCGACTCGCTGACGTTTGCCAGCGCAACCACGAAAGTGCTGGCGGCGCTGGAAGAAGCCGGGTTAGCTCACTGTGATATTGCCGCCCCAAACATCATCATTAATGGGACGACGGGGCAAGCACATCTGATCGATGTAGAGGACATCTATGCGCCGGGGTTTGCGCCGCCGAGCGCACTGCCAGCAGGAACGGCAGGGTACGCACACCGAAC
>JAHEME010000086.1 GCA_024643825.1 Chloroflexota bacterium
TTCCGTAAAGATGCCGTGTCATCGTAAGGTTGCCTCCAGCTACGACATCCATGTAGTATAACATCGATTCCGATTACCTGTCCACGCGATAGGCACTTGCGTCCGACTGCTCTTCTGACTAGCACCCCCAATTGCGCCACGGGCGGCTCCGGGAGCGGAGGAGAATCCCTGCGTAATACCCCACTAACTCAAATGCCGCAGGAAACTCACACGGCGGCTCCAACCAGCACGCTTGCGCCGAGCCGAACGCCGGCTCCTACAAGCACATCGGTTCCTACCAACAAACCAAAGCCGACACCGACTGCCAGCCCCATACCACCAACAGCGACGCCAAACTATGCGGATGGTTACGAGACCGATGTCTCGGCTCCCAGTCCGATCGCAGTTGGGGAAACACAAACACGTAATTTCTATCCCCTCGGCGACATTGACTTTGTCAATGTAATGGTGAAGAGTGGGCGCAGTTATCAGGTATCAACAAGCGAGTTGGCACTGGGTGTTGACACTTTCCTTGAAGTGGATCTCAATGGAGATCATTGGGAAAATGACGACTACCAAGCGCCTGGGTCGGGAGACTTTTCGTCCGCGATATGCTTCTCATCTCCTGTCAATGAAACAGCTCTGATTACAGTCACCAACCTGGCCCAGTTGTACAGCGCCGCCCGAATTTACAAGCTTGATATTGTGGAAGTTCCGGGACTGGTTCTCGAACAAACTACACTGGACTTTGGTCAAGTGGTCTCAGACTCAACGAATCCAGCCTCCCAGGATATCACCGTTAATGGGGGAAGTAGCCTCGCGTGGACGGCGGCGGCAGACAGCGCGTGGATTGCGCTAAACAAGATCGAAGGAAACGTGCCTTCCGTCCTGACTGTGACAGTAGATATAGCTGATCTCCAGCCGGGTGCTTACGAGGGGGAGGTTGAGGTCTTCTGGGGCACTCTATGCAGCCAAAAGGTCACGGTGACTCTACAGGTTGACCCGTCGCAGGGCAGCGGAGCCAACCCGTCCTTTCACGCCCGACCTATACAAGTGAGTCACCGAAAGCCAGCACTTCTCCCACCCAATGTACCAGTCAATTTCACGATCCTTGTTGAGGTGAAAGTGGATCAACCATGAACAGTTTTGAAGAACTTATTGACTACGTTCGCAACAACCTGAAGACGGTACTTGCGATTGCCATGATCATTCTTGTCATTCTTGGAGATGGCTTCTTTGCAGTAACCTCTCTGCTTCCAGAGTGGCGTGCTCAAGGGGAACTGGTAAATGCGCAGGAATCGGCGGAGGAATCGATCAATCAGGCTCTTGGGGCACAGTTGGCGATCCCAGATCGCCTCCAGGCTGAGATTGATGGCATGCAAATGAGCCTGGAGGAGAAGGCTGCCAGCTTTGTAACCATCTCGCAAGCCAACGACATCTTGAGACGCCTGTTCTTATGTGCCTCCGAAAGTGGTGCTGAAATTGTCGAGATTCAGGCGGTGGTTCCACCCCGGCAAGCAAAGGAAGATGCAGCACAAGGATATGAAGTGAACGCGTTCAGCGTTCAGGCGGTTGGATCATCGCTTCAGCTTATGATGTTCACCAGCCGTATCAAGGAGACTCGGGTTCCAGGTGTAGTGATCTCCAATCTCATGCTAGAGGAAAATGACGATCACCCAGTTTTGTCGATGAACATTCTGCTCTATACTTCCGTTTACGCGAAGGAATCCACATTAACTGAGGATGACTCTTCCTCTCTGACACCTCTCCCCGGTTCTTCGCTCATCTCGCCTCCGCTTACAGCTTCAACTCTTGGCGCAGTATCGACACCCATTTCGCTGCCGGTATGTGATTGCTATGCGAATCTCTATAACTGCCGGGATTTCCCGGATAAAGGATCTGCTCAAGCATGCTATGATTTCTGTGGTGGGGCTACCAATGACATCCATCGGCTCGATATTGATTTGAATGGAATCGCTTGCGAAACCGTTTTTCCATGACAACTCGAAAACCTCTAGTCTCCCGCAGATGTGTTGGTGGAGATTGGGATACGAGACAGTAGTTCTTCAACGATTCAGATGTGGTCAGTAATGCCTGCCGCCATGCCGGGAGAACGGGGCAGCCAGCGGGGCAGTCTTCATTGACTTCAAGCCGAAGGGTTTTGACGGGACGGGCAAAGTTGTAGACCACATCCTCCCAAATGCACGCCGCTTCCAGCATGGATCGCTTCTTGGAATAGCCCAGCGTTTTGCGGACCAGTCGCCCGTTCATGTGGCGGGCGGTCAGGATGAAGGGGAACAGTTTTACAATGAAGTCCAGGGGGATAAGGGGTGGGTGGTCTTTCCTGACGCTGAGAGGAACGGTAATAACGTTCCCTACAAAGTTCGGCCCCGGCTGGCGGATTTCATGGCTGAGCATCTGGGTGCGAAGAGCTATTCTGGCTGAGAATAGATATCAGTTCTACCCCTGAGAAGAATCTGCCTGTCTGGGTTCTGGAAAGATGATTTCTGATCCCAGGTAAACCAAGACAAGCTGGAAATCCTGCAGATTTAGCCCAATACTCTGCGATTTCTACTACACACCTATTGACAAGTCCTGACAAACCATTTATCCTAACAAATATCAATTGGTAAAATGGTCTTACCTTTAACCTCTAACTTCCTCATGTACTGTTAGATCACTCGGATCAGGTCGCTGTTCGTTCCCAAATGCAGCTCTCGCACCATCGGTGTTGCTTAACGATGTCCTCTTTTGAGCCAGTCAAGAAAAGCGCCCTCCCACAGGAAATCATCACTAAACTCCTGTCGCTCATCCGTGGCAGGGAACTGCAACCAGGTAGCAAGCTTCCGCCTGAGCGCGAATTAGCTGCCATGCTGCAAGTCAGCCGCCCCTCCCTTCGAGAAGCTCTGCGAGCGTTGTCGATCATGCATGTCATCGAGATGCGCCAGGGAGATGGCACATATATCAGCTCGCTGGAGCCAAGTCTGCTGGCTGATGACCTTGGATTCATCTTTCTGATGGACGATTCGACGTTTATTCAGCTGTTCGAGGCCCGCCGGATTGTTGAAGCCGGGATCGCAGCGTTGGCTGCCCAGCGCATTACAGAAGAGCAGCTCGCAGATTTGGAAGTTTGCCTGACCAAAGCGGCTGCGACCATTGGCAGCCACCAGGCCTTCCTTGAAGCCGATCTTGATCTGCATGCACAAATCACCGAAGCCGCCGGGAATCCGTTTCTAACCCGCTTCATGGCCAGTATCAGCCAGCTTGGTCTCGCCAGTCGAGGCCGCACCGTAGAGATTCCGGGTGTTGCGGAACAGGCGCTTGAGGATCACCGGGCAATCATCGCAGCCATAAAGAAACGCGATCCTGAGGCTGCACGTCAAGCTATGCTCGCACACCTCGACCACGTTGAAGATGGGCTTGAGAACTTGATTCACGAACAGGAGTAGGCTCCAGATACGCTACTAAGCGTTTCACTGGAAATCTTTGTCTGTCATTTGGAGGGATATCTCATTGAGACTGCTCACCTACACACATTCTGGGGCACCCAGGCTCGGGGCTGTGATAGACGATTGGGTCATTGACCTGCCAGCAGCTTTCACGGTATTTCAGCAAGATCAATCATCTTCCGGTACAGGGGAACAGGGTCTTCCGGAAGACATGCTGACCTTTATCCAGGCTGGCGACTGGGCGCGGGATGCCGCGCAGAAAATCGTTGACGAGGTAACGTCCCGCGACCCGTCAGGAATGACCGATCCGTTTGTTATTCCGCTAGCCGAGGTTCACGTCGCCGCTCCGGTGCTAAACCCCAGTAAGATCATCTGCGCCGGATTGAACTACGCCGATCACTGCCGCGAACAAAATGTTCCAGTCCCTGAGCGTCCCAAACTATTTGCAAAATTTCCCTCATCGCTGATCGGGTCGGAGGATTCGATTACCTGGCCATCTACGGTTAGCCAGAAGGTTGACTTTGAGGCTGAATTGGCTGTCGTGATTGGGCGTCTGGCGCGCAATATCCATGCTGACGAAGCCAGTCGTTATATCGCGGGTTACACGATTGTCAATGATGTCAGCGCGCGCGATGTGCAGTTCATGGACGAGCAGTGGGTGCGCGGTAAGTCGTTTGACACATTTTGCCCGCTTGGCCCTTATCTTGTGACGCCCGATGAAATCCTAGACCCACATTCCCTGGCTATTCGATGCCATGTTAATGATGAAATGATGCAAGACTCGAATACCAACGAGATGATCTTCAATGCATTTGAGCTAATTGAGTTTATTTCAAGAACCTGCACTCTGATGCCGGGGGATATTATTTGCACAGGTACCCCCAACGGGGTTGGTCATTTCCAAAAACCACCCGTTTATCTAAATCCGGGTGATGTGGTAGTCATTGAGATCGAAGGACTTGGCCGCCTGCGCAATCCGGTTGGTCAACAAATATCTGCATGAGAATATCCGGTAGCCGCAGCCTAGAGGCTCCCTGCTCCAAGGTTTGGCCTCTGTTACTTGACCCCAGTTCGCTGATAAAGCTGATCCCGGGTTGTCAGCGGCTTGAGCAACCTAGCCCAGGCAACTATCACGGCCAGATACAACTGGGAGTGGGAGTGGTAAGTGGCACCTACGAGGTTTCCGCCACGTTAGCTGAGCAGCAGTCTCCTGACATCTGCCGATTTGAGGGCCAGATCAGCGGGCCAACCGGCACGGTCACAGGGAACGTAGTGGTCAGGCTCAAGGAGATGAAGAATCTGACATTGCTCGATTACGAAGTGCAGGCAATGATCGCTGGCGGTTTGGCCACGATCCCATCTCGCTTCATTGAAGGGGTTGCCAAGACATTGATCGATCAAGGACTATCCAAACTGAATAACCAGTTGAAGATAGGCGAGCCGGCTGTGGATGCAGTGGATGATGCAACCATCACGCGATGAAGCGTTCACGCTCACAGGAGGGCACTATGGAAATAGTTGATCTATCCGTCCCAATTGGCGAAGATACCCTGAGTCCACCATCGGTGAATCTCAAATTCCAGATGACAAGCTTTCATCGGGGCCCCGGATTCTGGCAGGCCAGCAAGGTCGAGATGCTGCTTCATACCGGGTCACACGCCGATTTCACCAAGCATGTGCAGGAGAACGGCGAAACGGCGGTGGATGTCTCCCTGGACCGTGTGTTTGGCGAAGCAATCGTCGTTGATTTGAACTTCGTCGCGCCGAACCACGGAATATCGGTCAATGACCTCGATCAACATTGTCCCCCGCTCCAGAAAGGGGATATCGTACTGGTACGCACGGACTGGACCGAGAAGCAGTGGGGCAACTTCCCAACTTACTACCTGGAGTCACCATACTGCACCCCCGAAGCAGCGCAATGGCTGATCGACAGGGGGGCCAAGGCCATCGGCTTCGACTGTTTCAGCGAATACTGCGCGCGGCTTCCCGATTTCTCGTCGGAGGACTTCATCATTCACAAAATCATTCTTGAGAATGGTGCGATTCTCCTCCAGCAAATGACGAATCTGTCCATGCTGCCAACGGATAAGCGTTTCAAGTTCTTCGCCCCGTTCATCAAAATAACCGGCGCTGAAGGGTCGCCTGCGCGCTTTTTTGCGATACTCGACCTATGAAGGAGGTGTTGATGTGACCACAAAAGAGTACTTCCTGCCCCAGTCTCTGGATGAGGCAGTTGGCTTGCTAGCTGACCATGGCCCATCGCTGCTCGTGATCGCTGGGGGAACACTGGCTATGCCCCTGATCAACGAGGGCGTTTCGATGCCCGAAACAGTGATAGGGCTTCAGCGGGCTGGCCTCAACAATATCAAGCGTACCAACGGAAGTCTTGCCATAGGAGCGACTACCACGCTCACTCGTATGATGGCTGACCACACGATCCCACTGCTTCAAGAAGCGGCCCACCATATCGGGGGATGGTCAATTCGCAATATGGGAACGGTGGGCGGAAATTTGTTTGCTCCACCTCCCAGTGGTGACTTCGCTGTCGCTCTGCTAGCTCTTGATGCTCAAGTCAAGCTGGTGAGTAACAATAGCCAGCGAGTTCTACCGCTAACCGAATTCTATACTGGCTTCATGACGACAGCCTTACAACCCAATGAGCTTGTATCAGAAATAATGGTGCCTGTTCCCAAAGGTAAGACGGCCTATCTGAAATACGGTCGCAGGCATGCCAACACTCCGGCAATAGTGACCGTCGCCGTGCATCTAATCCTGGAAAATAGGATAGTGAAGGACGTTCGGCTGGGACTCAACGCGGTCGGCCCGTATCCCATCCGGGCAGAAGCGGCAGAGAGGGTCTTAATCGGCACGACTTTCGACCAGGAAGCCATCGCAGCGGCTGCGCACGCCGCCGCCGAGGAATGCCAGCCGTTCACTGACAGCATTGCCACCGAATGGTACAGGCGCAGAATGGTGGGCGTATACGTCCGCCGCGCGTTGACCCAACTTGCCGGATAGGAGGGAAAGAATGGCATCAAAGATCGTGAACTTCACGCTAAATGGCCGTCCGGTCGAGGCCATGAGTAAGCCTCTAACGACGCTTCAAGCGATTCTGCGCGAGCAGTTCAAGTACACTGCTACCAAGTCCGGTTGCAAGCAGGGCGGGTGCGGCAGTTGTACCGTGCTGGTCAACGACGAGCCGATCATGTCTTGCCTGCTGCCCGTTGAGAATGTAGAAGGGCAGGAGGTCGTCACGCTGGAAGGCCTTTTGCAGTCCGAAGACGGCCTGCATCCAATCCAGGCAGCATTCTTTGAAAGATTTGCTGTTCAATGCGGCTATTGCTCACCTGGCATGATTATGATCTCGAAAGCGCTGCTAGAACAGAATCCGCAGCCCTCTCGCGAAGAAATCGTTGATGCACTGACGGGTAATTTCTGCCGCTGCACAGGCTATGAGCCGATCATCCAGGCGGTTGAAGAAGCTGCTCGGCGGATGAATGGTGGCTAACCAGATAAGGAGAATATGATCATGGTACAACGGATGCTGAATGTGGTTGGCCAGCCAGTTCTCCGCCGCGATGGCATGGGACATGTTCTGGGCAAAACTACCTATGTGGATGACATTACCTACCCCGATATGCTCCATCTCAAGATGGTGCGCAGCCCTATCCCGCACGCACGAATCAAAGGGATAGACTTCTCCGAGGCGGAGAAAGTGCCAGGGTTTGTGTGTTATTTGACCCACAAAGACATCCCTAAGAACGTCTATACCATCCTAACGCTGATTGGTGTTGGCCCTGACGAGGAACCTGTGCTGGCTGAAGATAAGGTGCTCTACAACGGCGAGCAGATCGCTGCTATCGTTGCCGAAACTGAAGAGGCTGCGATGGAGGCCGTTTCCAGGGTCAAGCTCGACCTGGAGGAACTGCCGGCTGTGTTCGACGTAGAAGAGGCGCTCAAGGCTGGCGCGCCGATCCTGAAGCCGTGGGGAACCAACTACTTCATCTACGATTATGAGTACGGTCAGCAGAATATGTTTCGCAAAGTACGTTTCGGCGATGTAGACAAAGCCTTCGACGAGGCTGACTTCATCGTCGAGGAATGCTATCAGACAAGTCCCATCGAGCACGTTCCCAGCGAGACAACGGCCTGTATCGCCAAGCCTGAGGCTGATGGTCGGATCACAGTCCATACGAATACTCAGGCGCTGTTCTTCTCGCTGGACAACACGGCACTGATCCTTCAGGTTCCGTTCCAGAAGCTTCACTTTGTTGGCGGAACAGTCGGCGGCGGGTTTGGTGGCAAGGTGGACGTGATCGTTGAGCCAATTGCTACACTGGCAGCGATAAAAACTGGTCGTCCGGTCAAGTATAAGTTCACCCGTGAAGAGGAGATGCGCGTTTCCTCATCGCGTGGCGCCTGGCGGATGTACTTCAAAGACGGGGTAATGAAAGACGGGCGGATCATCGCCCGGAAAGTCACGACTTATGCCGACTCGGGAGCGTACAATCGCCATACTCCCTATGCGGTCACCAAGCATGTAGCCAATGCAGCGGGACCCTACCGTATCCCCAACGTGTGGATCGACGCTCACTGCGTCTATACCAACCGCCAGCCCGGCAGCGCAATGCGTGGTTTTGGCGTCACACCTGCGTCGTTCGCCATTGAATCGCAGATGGATCTGATCGCTGAGACCATTGGCATGGACCCCTGGGAGATCCGCTTCATCAATGCCTACCGTGACGGCGATATGAAGCCCCATCAGAAAGTCGTCGAGGATGCTACACTGATCGAAGTGATGCAAACTGCGGCAGAAATGGTAGGACACAAGCTGCCGGAGGAATATAGGAAGATGAGTTCTTCAAACAGGGAGGGTGGCAACCATGGCTAAAGTCAGAGGGGTTGGAATGGCTGCGGTCAACTATCCGACCGGCATGAATCTGGGCGGTGACCCTTCCCAAGCGTTGATCCATTCCACTACAACCGGCAATTTTGTGATTTCTCTGTCCAGCAGCGATCTTGGGCAAGGCTTGAAAACTGTCATCGCTCAGATCGGCGCGGAGGCACTGGGCGTTCCATTTGAGAACGTGATGATCGACACGGCTGACACGGATACCGGCCCACACTGCATGGGGACCTTCGCCAGCCGAGCTACGCACCGTGTCGGGAACGCGGTCATCATGGCCGCGCAAGAAGCGCGCAAGGTCATGCTGGAGGTGGCGGCTGAAGAGATGGAGGCCAGCCCGAATGACATGGAGACCGATGGAAAGGGCAACGTGTATGTCAAAGGCTCGCCCGACCGGTCGATCAACATTGTCAATGTGGCGTTGGCCGCCCACTTCAAGTATGGCAAAACGATCTCCGGTCGCGGGATTTTCATGAAACCCAAGAGCGAAGTGGACCCTGATACGGGCAAGATGGATCCTGACTCAACCGAGGCCCATGCCTGCACGGTGGCCGAAGTTGAGGTTGACACCGAGACTGGCGAAGTGGCTGTCCTGAGTCTCAAAAACGCCTACGAGATAGGCCAACAGGTCAATCCGGAACTAGTTCAGGGGCAGATCGCGGGC
>JAHEME010000696.1 GCA_024643825.1 Chloroflexota bacterium
CGTATGCGGCAGCGATTGTTTCTTTGGTTTCTTTGGCTCTGTCATTCCTCTAGCATAGCCGATTCTTGTGGCTATTGTCAGACTTGACAGTTCTTGGTTTCCCTTAACTTGTCACCAATAGCCTGAACGTTCCTTCGCTATGCAGCGACAAAAGATTCAGGAGCATCTGCTTGCTGGCTCAGATGCCCCATTCAAGCGTGAGTACCGAGACATGTTGACTGGCACCTCTCCCAACCGTGCCGATTACCAACAGATGTTATCCGACGCTGCCAATGGCATGTTTTCACACCTCGGCCTTTATCGTGCAGACCGCTTTGGACGCGATACTGTCGAAGGACTACAGGCCGCCACTCGTCTCATGGGAATGGGCATCAAAATCCGGGTAGCCCATATGCCGTCTCTTCATCCTGAAGACCCTGATGGCTTCTTCATGTTTCTCCTTCAAATGGGCTTAGCTCAGCGCGAAGTTGATATTTTGCGACTCAGAGTTGCCGATGGCATTGAAGCCAAGCTCCGCGCGGGCGGTTGGGCTGCCAAAGCCCCTGAAGGCTATCTGAACAAAGAGGAATTGATAAAGAGCGGCAAGTACCATCGCTGGGTTGAACCTGATCCGATGCAATCTGAATCGCTTCGTGAAGCCTGGCGTTTATTGCTGACAGATCGGTACACAATCGGGGAGATTTGCGAAGAGTTAACGACCCTTGGGTATACAAGATCTGCTGATCGACCATGGGCCTGGACTGATCCGAAGACCGGGGCGCGTCGTAAGGCAGAGAACCGCCTCCATGAGATTTTTCATAATCCCTTTTACGCAGGATGGGTTGTTTCAAAAAAATATGGTATCACGTATGGTGAAGTACGTGGAACGTGGGAGCCGATTATCTCCATAGAGGAATACGAACGCGGTCTCAAAATACTTCGAGCACATGACAAGAAAAAGATAAGAAAGAGGCGATATTCCTATTTATTGAGTAGTCTGGCCTATGTTGAGCACGATGGCAATCATCATAAACTCTACGGATCAACGCCCAGTGGAAGACATAAAAGCTATTCCTACTATATAACTCAGGCGAGAATTAATGGGGCCAAGCTGCACATTCCTTGTGAGATTGTTGATTGTCAAATTGAGGATTGGTTGGACCGTGTTACGGTAGATCAGGATGTGATGCCTGGGATTCGTCAGGTGTATCAATCCCAAATCGCAAAGGTGACTGAAACGGATCGGTCTTCTAAATCAACAGAACTACGTCGCAGAATGTCTCAGTTAAAGGACGAAGAATCAAAATTGGGCAGGCTGTATATCGGAGGGAAAATCACAGAAGATAGCTACGATCAATTACGCTTGGAGTGGTTGGAGAAGGTAAGGCATGCAGAAGTTGCTCTGTCAAACTTGGAAAGGGATACCACTCGCTATTTAGATGATCTAGATCTGGCTTTGATCCTTATTTCGAATCTCTCGCCTCTTTACGAGAGACTGAATGAGGATCAACGTGGAAAGCTCTTGCAAATCCTTGTGAAGCGAATTATAGTAAGTTCTAGTGGTGAGATTATTGACCATGAGCTGCACTCACCATTCCTCTATCTCTCGCAGCTCAGCGCAGATCTACCCTTAACATCGGTAGAAACTGGTTCGAGACAAATCCGCTTAGGTGAGGGCGGAGGGATTCGAACCCCCGGCCAAGAGCTTAAAAGGCTCCTGCTCTGCCGCTGAGCTACGCCCCCAGAGTGCTCACAGTATAGCGCGTTCCTTACCTGACGCCAAACTCATTTTGTGGATTCATCTTGCAGCGTAGGTGAGTTAATATCCCCTCTCACATTGATGTCGAAAAACGCCAATGTGCGTTCCATCAAGGTCTCGAATCCCCGTCCCCCAAGCCCATGCCCGCCGCCAGGATAGGGCCAGAATGTCACGTCAATTCCGGCATCCTCCATCTGATGCCATAGCTCTTCTGACCACCAGTAAGGCACAGATTCATCGCGTGTCCCATGATGAATCATCACCGGCATTCGCACGCGATCTAGATAATGAATAGGCGACGCCTCAGCATAGGCAGATGCGTTCTCATCAGGCAAGCTGTAGACCATGAACAGAGCCTCAATCGCGGATCGTTGGGCAGGCCAGTACTTGCGGGCATGGAGAGCATTTCGCCCGATGTCGCCACTCATCGATGAGTAGAGAACCACCGCATCGACCTCATCGCTGATCACCATTGGCCACATGCTGATCTCCCCGCCCATGCTGTGCCCGATCAGCCCGATCTGTTCCGGCGCGGCGTTCGGCAAGGAGTCAACCTGTGCGATCAAGTTCATAATGTCAATGGCATATCCGATATGAAATGGATTCGGCCCGGTATCAGACTCCGCATAGTTCCGATAATCCGACATCAATGCGAGATAGCCATGCTGGGCCAGCCAATCTGCCATCCGCCAGCTATCAAACCCTGACTGGTAA
>JAHEME010000697.1 GCA_024643825.1 Chloroflexota bacterium
TTCCAGACCATGGCCAAATGCTCTTGGAGTGAAGGTGTGGCCCAAAAGTCTGACACGGCTTGACGCATGCCAAGATCGTTTGCGGAGTATTGTCTTACTGCCCAGTCTGGTGCTCCGTCGCCTCCAAACTTTGACGCCCAGAGGTCCTGGTGCATATCCAGCACAATGTACAACCCGTATCTCTTCGCCAACTGCACGTCTCGATCCACGTACCACATCAGGAGGCTGCTATCGAACTGGCCCTTGTAACGTTCAAGGCTAGCCCAGGAAATCTGGAGCCTGACAACGTTGAATCCCATCTTGGCGAAATTGGCGTAGGCTGATTCCGGGTGCAATCTAGGGTAGAGAGAGTCGTAGCCTGGGTAGTTGACGCCTCTCAACAGGATAGGCTTCCCCGTGCTGTCCACGATCCAAGTTCCCTGAACTGAGAGGAATCCGTTTATCTGCCCCGAAACGGTCGCGCTGCCGATAATGACAGTTCCAAGAATCACCGCAAGCGTGAAGAACGAAATTACCTTGCTGTGTTGCATTAGCTTCTCACGCGGCGATTGTGATCAACGGCACCAGTCGGACTTAATATTGCGAGTTCTTCGCCGGCTGAGAATATCAATGTTTCGATAATGGAACGGCAATGTGCAACGGTTACGAGCCCCCAAAACCCGATCCTCCGAGGCGTGGTTGAAAATAGCAAGGCGCACAAGACACCACGCACCCTGCCAAACTACGCCGACCTGAAAACGCCGCAGGGTTCAACCGTGGATGAACTCATGAGTGAGCCGTTAAACCCTCCATCGTGGACAGGCCGGTCCATACGCCCCGCATACGGTGTGTCACGCCCTCTTTTCTCTCTCAATTCCACCAGGCAGATCGAATCGGGAAATCAGGGTGTCGTGGACAGGGTCAGATCTTGCAATTCCACCATAGAATTGGGTGCGGCCCATCAAGTCAGCCGAGACTTCAAGATATGTGGCTTGTTTGTGGGGGTACGGGCGGATGGGGCTTCTTTGTTTACCATCCCCTTCTTTAGGTAATTGAACCACGTTTATTTACAGAGCTAAACAAAATGGTCCAAGTGTGAGTTGGTTGGCCGAGAAGATACCTACGTGGTTTGGGTCAGCAGTGACGCGCTACCTTGCGCCCGAGATAATGCGAATAGTTGACGAGAGGGTGACAAGATCTGAGAATGCGCTGAAAGAATTGATGAACGCCCGTTTCAAAGCGGTTGAAGACACAATGAACGCCCGTTTCAAAGCGGTTGAAGACACAATGAACGCCCGTTTCGGCACGCTGGACGCGAAGATCGACGGGCTGGAGAAACGACTTGACTTAATCCAACGTGTCGCATTACTTGAGGCCAAGGTTAGAGATATCGAAACCAAGCATTGAAGCGCAACGGCCTGACGCTGTTGGATGCAGCTTTTAGCCAAAGGGTCATTGAAGCGTCAGAGATCTGATTTCGGCTTGCTGGAAAAGAGAAAGGACTCCATCCTTCAGAGCGCGGGTCTCTTTGAGGAAGAATACGAGCGGTTGAGCAGAGGCGAACTCGAACTCAAAATCAAATCTCAATGGAGAAAAGTGGAAAAACCCGCGTGAAAAGTTGCCGCTGGCATTATTGATTCGAACGTACTATTTCCGATGTTCGCAGCATCGTTCCCGAAGATAAACCAGTATCAGGAGACTGGTAGTTGCGGTGAGAAATCACTGGACTATGCGATAGGTTTGCCGCTCAACCTGTCAGTGCAATTTACGGACCTACCGACAAGGAAGCAACGCTTGTTGAGGAAAAAAGCCGCCAAATCCCTTTCACTCCTTTCCGTCGAGAAAGCTCCTGCATAGAGCGTCTCAACCAAGATCACAGGGGTTTCAACCACACATTCGAGCCATGAAAATCAGACGCCATGCCTCGAACTGGTTTGAATCCAACCTTATGAAGCACTTTCAAAATCTCACTCCAAGAGCAATCCGCAGCCAATGCCTCACTCTCCAAGCAGGACGAAACTATCCCGATATCTGAGGAGCCGAATAAACCCGAATAAGACTGTACGTGCATGCACATACGAAGAGTAATGGCTCGACTAACAATACGGTTACCTGAACAGTTGAAGCGTCAGATGGAGAAAATGCGAGATCTCAACTGGTCCGAGATCATACGTGAAGCCATACGGGCTAGCATCCATTTCAAAATGAAGAAAAGGCGAATCAGGAACAAGAGACTGGTGAACCAAGCGGTTAAGAAACAGAACGAGATCGCTCAAGCTCTCTCATCACGCTACGACGGGCCTTGGAGCGGTGTCGAGATTATTCGCTATTGGAGAAATCACCGATACTCATCCTCGATGCCTCAGCAGCAGTAAAACGCTACGTCAAAGAGGAAATGCGCGACATCGCCCTAGAGTTTTGAGAGCACTTCGTTTCCGACCTCATCTACCTAGAAGCACCAAGCCTCAT
>JAHEME010000698.1 GCA_024643825.1 Chloroflexota bacterium
TGAATTTCCGGCGCTTCGCTCAGGTCCACAGCGGAATTCAGCATTTCGAGGATCGTGCGGCGGCTGCGTTCCACCTTTTCGCTGCGAGTATGCACGACCATATCTTTGCCGCACTCTGCTACGCAGGCGGCTTGCAGCACGCGCGCCCCTTCGACCTCGACCACGCACATCCGGCAGACTGCCGGGGGAGTCAGAGCTTCGTGATAGCACACATGCGGCACATCCGTACCCAGTTCTGCCGCCGCATCCAGGATCGTTGTGCCGCGCGGCACGGTGACGGTCTGTTCATCGATGGTGAGCGTGATGTTATCCGACATCCGAAATCCCTTCTTTTGCCCGCCCATTGGGGGAGCCTGTAGAAACAGTATCCAGCAGCACACGCTCTGGCTGTGTGTAGATGTTCATACTATTACGACGCAGATACCCGATCAGCGTGATGTTCCATTCCTTCGCCAGAGCAACCGAAAGGCTGGTCGGCGAGGTGTGCGAGGCGACAATCGGGATTTCCATACGCCGCGCCTTGGTGATCATCTCCGAACTGATGCGGCCTGAAGTGAGCAGAATCTGGTCGCGCGTCTCGATGCCCTGCTGAAGGGCCAGCCCGCGCAGCTTATCGACCGTGTTGTGGCGGCCTACGTCTTCCGCCACCAGCAAGCGGTGATCGGTCGTGCTCAGATTGGCAGTGTGAACGCCGCGCGCACGGCTGTACAGCGCCGCCGATTGATTTAATTCGTCCATCAGATTCCACAACTGGTCAGGCGTGACCCGCAAATCCGAATGCAGCGGCTCGAACGTCTCACTCAGATCTGTGAAGGTCACGCCGCCGCCACAGCCGGAAGTCAGGATCATCCGGCGGGGCGGCTCAAAGTCCGCCGAGCGCAGCCACACATCCACACACGCCCCACTGGGGCAGATGTGCGCCGCACGTACCTCATCCAGCGATTCGATCACCCCTTCATTCGCCAGAAAGCCAAGTGCCAGCGCATCCTGTAAACACGGGCTGCACATGATCGTCGCCAGTTCCTGCCCATTGACGAAGATCGACACCAGCCGCTCGTGGATCACCTCAGCATCCACGACCTCTGCACCATTGCGGGTGATCACCGTGTACTGGGCGGGGACTACCCCGTCGTCACAGGGATGCTTCGAAGAATCACGCATGATCGATCACTGGCTGCTCATCTCTGTTTCCACCAGTTCCGGCCACAGTTTGAGCGCACTCAACACAGCGGCGGCGGCGGTTTGCCCCAACCCGCAGATCGACGCGTCCGTCATCGTCCAACCAATATCCTGTAAGGAGATCATGTCGCCGGGTTGAGGCTGTCCCTCCGCTACGCGATCCAGAATCTCCATCTGCCGCTGAGTCCCAAGCTGGCACGGATAGCACTTCCCGCACGATTCATGGGCGAAGAAATGCGCCAGCCGCTTGAGCACATCGCGCAGATCGACCGTCTCATTGAATACCATAATCACGCCCGAACCCACCGGCGCGCCCAGCGTGCGTAAATCCTCGAAGGTCAGGGGGGTATCCAGTTGATCCGGGGTCAGGAAGCCGCCCGCTGCCCCGCCCATTAGCACCGCCTGCGGGGTTCCGATGAACCCGCCGCAGTAGGTTTCGATCACCTCGCGCACGGTGACTCCGAAGGGAGCTTCGACTACCGCAGGGCTGTTCACATGCCCGCTGACACAGAACAACTTGACCCCCGCCGATTGCTCCGTCCCCCACTGACGCATCCACGCGCCGCCATTCATCACAATATCCGGCGCAGCAGCCAACGTCTCCACATTGTTAATCGCCGTTGGCTTCTGGAACAATCCATTCGTGGTAGGGAAGGGCGGCTTCAGTCGGGGGAATCCACGCTTGCCCTCAATAGCCTCGAACAGCGCTGTTTCCTCGCCACAGATGTACGCTCCCGCGCCCCGCCGAATCTCAATCTCGAAGCCGAAGTCGCTGCCGAGGATGTTCTCACCCAGTAGCCCGACCCCGCGCATCTTCTCGACAGCTTCCTGTAAGATCGCCGCCGCCTGCGGATACTCGCCGCGAATGAACAGATACCCCATTTCCGCGCCGATGGCATAACCGCACAACATCATGCCTTCCAACACGCGGAAGGGATCGCCCTCCATCAGCACCCGGTCTTTGAATGTCCCTGGTTCGCTCTCATCGGCGTTGCATACGACGTACTTCGGGTCGGAACCTGCGCCGCGCGTATACTGCCACTTCATCCCGGTAGGGAATGCCGCCCCGCCGCGCCCCACCAGCCCCGATGCCTTGACCTCCTCGATCACCTGTTCGGGGGTCATCGAAGTTAGTGCCTTTTCCAATGCGCCGAACGTGCCCGCCGCCCGATGCGCATCAAGGTCGGTCGCATCTATCGTACCGATATGGCGCGTCAGGACGCGTGGTTCCCCCACGACCCGCACTTCGGAAGGCGCTGCCTCTGCC
>JAHEME010000699.1 GCA_024643825.1 Chloroflexota bacterium
CCGGGCGGAAGGCGCGCTTGAGCGAATCGTTGAGCTTCTTGCGCATGTCGTCGTACGAAAGCTGCTCTTCGATGGTCTCATCGCGCTTGAGCTGGAAGCCCAGCGAGGTCTGCTTCTTGATCATATCGGCGCCGATATTGGACGTCATCACGATGATGGCATTGCGGAAGTCCACCATGTGCCCGCGTGCATCCGAGAGATGCCCTTCTTCCATGATCTGGAGAAGCATATTGAAGGCTTCAGGATGTGCCTTCTCGATTTCGTCGAAGACAACGATGGAGTAAGGACGGCGGCGGATGGCCTCGGTCAATTGGCCTGCATCTTCATAGCCAACATAGCCAGGAGGCGCACCGACCAGCCGAGCGACCGTGTGCCGTTCCATAAACTCGCTCATATCCAACTGTACGAGCGCATCCTCACTGCCGAACAAGAATTCAGCCAGCGTCTTGGTCAGTTCCGTCTTACCCACGCCCGTAGGCCCCAGGAAGATAAAGGAACCAATCGGGCGCTGAGGGTCCTTGAGACCGGCTCTGGCACGGCGTACAGCCTTGCTGATCGCGACAATAGCCTCTTCTTGCCCCACGATTCGCTTGTGTAGCGCCTCTTCCATCTCCATCAGGCGTGCGCTCTCTTCGCCAGCGATCCGCGTGACAGGAATTCCCGTCCACATGGCGACGACTTCAGCCACATCTTCCTCAGTCACCTGGGCATCCCCGGATTCATTCCAGTGATCACGCACGGATTGCAACCATGTTTCCAGTTCTTCCTGGCGGCGGAGCAAGATGTCGCGGGCTTCGTCCCCCTCGTACTCTTCGGCTACCACCTGCTCTTTGATCTTATCAATCTCTTCCGAAGACCGTCGTACCCGAATTGCCTCCGGCGATTTATACATACGGACACGCGCGGCACTCTCATCGATCAGGTCGATAGCCTTATCCGGGAGGAAGCGGTCGGGAACGTAGCGTGCGGAAAGATGCGCCGCTGCATAGATGGCTTCATCCGTGATGCGAAGCGCGTGATGCTCCTCATACGGCGAGCGGATGCCATGCAAAATCTCAATGGTCTCCTCGATGGTTGGCTCATCAACCACAATCGGCTGGAAGCGCCGTTCAAGGGCTGCATCCGATTCGATGTGGCGGCGATACTCATCCATCGTCGTCGCGCCAATGCACTGAAGTTCCCCTCTCGCGAGGGCAGGTTTCAGAATATTGGCTGCGTCCACAGAGCTTCCGGCGGAACCAGCGCCCACCAGCATGTGAACTTCGTCAATAAACAGAATGCTCTCCGACGATTTAAGCTCGTCAATGACGCGCTTCAATCGCTCCTCGAACTGCCCGCGATACATCGTCCCGGCCACCAGCGATCCAACGTCAAGCTGGAGTAGACGCTTGCCTTGCAATGGAGTAGGTGTTTCCCCCGCGATGATCCGCTGGGCCAGCCCTTCGATGATGGCCGTCTTGCCAACGCCCGGCTCCCCGATCAGGGCCGGATTGTTCTTGGTGCGTCGGCTTAGAATCTGAATAACGCGTTCGATTTCCATCTCGCGTCCTACTACAGGGTCGAGCTTGCCCTCTTCAGCCAGTTTCGTTAGATCGGTAGCCAGTTGATCCACCAGCGGCGTCTTCTGATTGCCGGGGCTGGACTGTCCCGGCTCACGCCGAGCACGGGTTGGTCGAGACGTGGGTGGGCGTGGTGCAGAAGGGCTATCCTGAAGCACCCGATGAGTCTGCTTGCGAATTTGCTCCGGCGAAACGTTCAGCGCCTTGAGCACATCAATGGCAATGCCTTCGTTGTACCGCAACAGCGCGAGCAGCAGATGCTCAGTGCCAATGTAGTGATGGCTCATCCGGCGAGCTTCTTCGACGGCAAGCTCAAGAACCTTCTTGGTTCCAGGAGAAAGATCGAGTTTGGCAAAGGGAGTACGTTGCCCGGAGCGTGTTTTGCGCTCTACCAGGGCTTCCACTTCTGCGACATCCAGGCCCAATTGCTTGAGGACGCGCCCGGCTACTCCACCGTCTTCGCGCATCAACCCAAGGAGCAGATGCTCCGTGCCAATATAACTATGCTGTAACCGTTCGGCCTCTTCCTGAGCCAGGCTCAAAACGCGTTTGGCCCGCTGTGTAAAGCGCTGCATCTTATCGGCCATCTACTTTGGCCCCCTTCTCTTGTACGGCGGATCTCCAATAAACAACCGCATTTGTGTTTGATCCTACCTTATTCAGAACAAATCTGCTAGTTAGGTGAAACCCTGATAGGAGCCTCATTTTCGCTCATTTCTATGCTTCAAACTTGCGAGGAACGTCCTTTCAGTTTTTGCCACGAAGAATAGAGTGTATCGATTTGTTCATACATTCTCTATCGGAATAGGGTAAGAAAAAAGCCCCGGATGTCGGGGCTTTCATTGCTAGAGCCACAGACTACCCTTCCTCCTGCATGTCGCGC
>JAHEME010000700.1 GCA_024643825.1 Chloroflexota bacterium
AAGCCATCTCTGCTAGACATCTCGCTAACGGTATATCCGGGCACGTTAAATGTGCTGGTTGGCCCCAGCGGTTCGGGGAAGTCCACGCTATGCGATCTGTTCAATGGAGTGATCCCCCATCTACGGGGCGGCAAGTTTGAAGGATCGGTGCTGATCGCAGGGAAAGATAGCAAGGTAACTCCGGTGAAAGACCTGGCCCTCAGCGTCGGGCGGGTTTTTCAAGACCCAGAGACCATGTTTGCCACGCTGTACGTGGAAGATGAGATCGCCTTCGGGCCGGAAAACCTGCGGTTCGCAGTGCCTGATATCCGAACGACGGTCGAGACGCTCCTGGAATCGTCGGGGCTTACTGATCACCGGCACAACCTGGTCTGGAATCTTTCTGGCGGGCAGGTGCAAAAGCTGGGCATCGCCACCGTTCTCGCCATGCACCCCCGCATGATTGTGCTGGATGAGCCGACCGCCAACCTCGATCCATCCGCCAGCCACAGCGTTCATGAACAGTTGCTAGAGCTTCGCAAGCAGGGCGTGACGGTGATCCTCGTCACGCGAGAACTGGATGAATTCCTGGCAGAAGCCGATCAACTGGTGGTGCTGAATGAAGGAACGATTGTGGCAGTGGGGACACCGCGCGACGTGCTCACCCAGCATGGAACGATGATGAACAAGGAACTGGGCGTGTGGCTCCCGGAGACCTCGGAAATAGGCATCGATCTTCGTGATGCGGGCTTGCTCCACACGGAAATGGTTCCGATTACCGTCAATGAAACCGTGGAGGTGCTGGCGAATGCCGGGCTAGTTGGCAGTTCGCTAGTGGGGAACTTAACCCAGCCACCACGGATAGGCAGCGAAGTGCTGATCTCAGCCAGTGATCTCCGGTATACCTACCCCGGTGGGATCATGGCCCTGGATGGGGTGTCGCTGGATGTTCATGCCGGGGAGTGGATCGCGATTGTCGGTCGTAATGGCGCGGGGAAGAGCACACTGGCACGGATGCTGGTGGGGCTGTTGAAAGTACAGGACGGCGATCTAATGCTGTTTGGGAAACCCGCCAATCGCTGGAAGGTGCAGGACCTCGCCAATCATATTGCACTCGTATTTCAAAACCCCGAACATCAATTTTTGACCGATACCGTCGAGGAAGAGATCGGCTACAGCCTGCTCGCTCAGGGAGTTGTTGACCAGCAGGAAATTCACACCTCGACGCTGCACATGATGCGGCTGCTGGGGCTGGAAGACTCCGCGACAATGCATCCCTTTGCGTTGAGCGCCGGGCTGAAACGGCGGCTGGGCGTGGCAACCATGTTAGTAGGAAATCCGCGCGTGCTGTTGGTCGATGAGCCAACGTATGGGCAAGACAAGAAGATGACGGGGACGCTCATGGAATTGATGAGTGATATTCGTTCCCGTGGGATCGCGGTGGTCATGATCACGCACGATATGCGGTTGGTACAGGAATACGCCGACCGGGTGGTTGTGATGGCGCAGGGCAACATTCTGTATGATGGGGGAATGTCGGGACTGTTTGAACGTGGTGAAATCCTGCGCGAGGCTAACTTACGCCCCACAATCCTGCATGGACTGATCGGCGCGATTCGCGCCAGAGGGATCCCTGTACAGGGTGAAATCCGCCGCACATCTGATCTGGTCGAAGCCTTGAAAACCAAGCCGCAGGGAGCACGACATGGCCGCTAACGAGCACAGTCTGCGCTATGTAGAGCGCAATTCCATGATTCATCGTATTTACCCACTGATCAAACTTGCCTGGGTGGTGCTGGTTGCCATTGGCCTGTTTTTTTACACCGAGCCAGTATCCGGAGCCGTTATGCTCAGCGCTGTGCTGATCCTGGCGGTTGTGTTCGCCCAGATTCCGGTGCGTTTTGTGCTGGGCAGTGCCGCGTTGATCTTTGGGCTGGGCATTCTTCTGATGATCTTTCACTTCTTTGCCGACCCCGGCAACCCGGTGTATCAGATTGGCCCTCTTGCCATCACCGATGGCGGCCTGCATGAAGGGCCGATCTTCTTCTTTCGGCTCTCGGTGGTGGTGCTGGCAAGTTTTGTGCTGATCTGGACGACGGATACGCGCGACCTGATGGTCTCCCTGACGCGAATTGGGATGCCCTACCGCTATGCTTTCGCGGTCTTCCTGGCGATGCGGTTCCTCCCCTTAGTGCAGGCAGAGGTCGAGGCAGTGCAGGCGGCTCATGCAATTCGTGGACGTGCTGCGCGCTCCGGGCTGATTCATCGATTCCGGTTATGGCAGCGGTATATGTTCACAGTGCTGATCAATGGGCTGCGTAAAGCCGAGGCTACAGCGACCGCGATTGAGAGTCGGGGCTTTGGAGCCTACCCTGATCGTACCTATGTCAAAGACGTGGAATTTCACGCCAGCGGCTTGCTGCTGATTGTGATCTTCGTGCTTCTATCGGGCGGGTTGATC
>JAHEME010000701.1 GCA_024643825.1 Chloroflexota bacterium
CGAATGATGATGCGTCTCTCTTCGATGTACGGCTGGCCTACAGCCCGGAGACGGTAGGGGAGATGGAACCGCCGGATGAAACGCGGCGGATGCTGCATTTGCCCGCTGGAGCGACGGAGCCAGATTTCTTCACAAGCACGGACAGCCGACCGATTGAGGTGATTCGGGATCAGCGGTCGCCTGTGGCGCGGGTTGATCCTATCGAGGCCACGCCGGAGACGTCTTCTATCGTCGAAGGGTGGCAGCCGCTGACGAAAGAGGGGAGCGACCGCAAGATCGCCGGGGCCGGAAGTGGAGAGCTATCATCGCAGCAGCAGATACAACTCTGGCAGCAGGCTGCAATACTCGGATTAACCAGCGCGGCCCTGGCAATGATGATGTTAGAGCGTTTATTAAAGGAGCAGACTGGCGATTCACCTAAGTAGGGGGCCGTAGTTCGGGGAGTTTTGCGTTACCCCATCTCCCATCTTACAGAACAGCCAACACAGCCGATTATGTTTAACCCGACACTGGATACGCGTCTGGTCATTGAAGACCAGGAATTCACGTTTGCCCCGCACCCGGCGGTTCCCGCGTTGGTCTGGGGGCAGGAGGGGCGGCATGCGGTCGTGTATCGCATGCGCAACAGCCACCGGGATTATGCGTTGAAGGTGTTCCGACCAGTGTTTCGGCATCCGGGTCTATTAGAAACGGCGGATGCGCTGCGGACCTATCGGGAAATGCCGGGGATGCGCGTGTGCGATCAGACAGTGTTGACATATGAAAGTCACCCGGAACTGATTACACAATATGAAGACCTCGATTATGCGATGGTCATGCCCTGGATCAGCGGGCAGACTTGGTTCGACTATTTGCAAACACGGGATCGCCTGACGCTCGATCAGAGCCGGGCGCTGGCGGAAAGCACGGTCTGGGTGCTGTATGCCTTAGAGATGAACAACCTGGCGCATTGTGATCTTTCCAGCGGCAACGTGATCGTTGATCCCAAGCAGAATCAGATTCATCTGGTGGATGTGGAAGACCTGTACAGCCCGTGGCTGGAGCCTCCGCCGATGATTCCGGCGGGGTCTGCCGGGTATCAGCATATCCAATCCGCATCACATGGACAGTGGGGGCCGCCGGGTGATCGGTTTGCCGGGGCGTTATTGATGGCGGAGATGCTCAGTTGGGCGCACCCGGATGTTCGGCGAGCCGCGTATGGGGAGAGCTATTTTGCTCCTGATGAGTTGCAACGGGAAAGCGAACGGCTTGATACGCTGCGTGGGGCGCTGCGTATTTATGACGAGCAATTCAGCGAGGCGTTTGAGGAAGCATGGTGGGCGGACTCACTGGAAAGCTGCCCTTCGCTAAAAACATGGTACGATTTATTGGATGCACTTCCACGCGAACCTGTCAGCGAATGGGCACCGATTGATGCCAAACTGTTCGAGGAGCATGTGCCGACCCCGCCGGAGATCGCGGTGGGACGTGCGAAGCAGGCCGTAGCCTCGCAGCAGGACATCCAGCGGCGGAGGGGATGCCTGCCGTTTCTGGGGCGAGGATGCCGCCGGGTGCTGACGATCTTCAGTATTCTAACGATCTTAGTTTGTATTGGCGGGGTGCTGCTCCTGGCAGTCTACCCATCCATTCGACAATCGCTGCCGCCCGCCCTATCCTGTGGAGCAAACCCGGCAGCAATCGGCATTACTTTCATCGGCCTTGTACTCACGGGTAAGAGTTATGACGTTTTTTCATCGTTCTGAAGATGTGCCCATCCGAACCCAGCAGGTTCCACAGACCATTGAGACCCCGGTCTCGTTTGTGTCTGCGCCGGGGGCGTATGTGCGCTATGCATATTCGCGATCCAGCGACAGCATGACCAGCCAGGTCGAGGGTCAGGATTATCTGTGCTTTCGGCACAACGATCAGCGGCTGGTGTTTGTGGTGTGCGATGGCGTGGGATCGTCGTTCTGCGGGAATCTGGCTGCCCGGCTGCTGGGGGATAGTCTGCTGGATTGGCTGTGGTCGCTGGATATTACGTATCTGGGCGGCGCATCGGCCCTGAAGGAAGCGGCTGTCAGCTATCTGAATCGGTTTCAGAAGCAGGCGCAGCATGAAGTTGCTGACTATGAGATTCCGGGGGAAATCTCTGGGCTGATACGGCAGGCGTTGGAAGCGCAGCGAGCGTATGGCAGCGAAGCGATCTTCGCGGCGGCGCGAATTGATCACCCCAGCGTGACGATCCCGGATGGGCTGATCTCGGTGTGCTGGATGGGTGATACGCAGATTCATGTGCATGACGAACAGGGCGGGGAGATCGAGATCGGCAGTGTGTGGGATAATGCGAATCGGTGGTCTACGGTTCAGGGCGTGAAGGGTCAGATGAGCTCATGGATGCACTCGCTGGAATCGGTTGGGCGTGTATTCGCGTTCACGGATGGCTTGAATGCGCACGCGGAT
>JAHEME010000087.1:0-6204 GCA_024643825.1 Chloroflexota bacterium
ACGCTATCTGATTCAGGCGGTTAATGATCCCAGCCTGATTGTTGAGGCCGAGGTTGTCTGGAAGTCAAGTGGGCGCACGCTGGAATATCTGGAATACCGCTTTGATCAACCTCAGGAGCGGCTGCTGCGAGCGCTCGGCGTGGCATCCAACATCTTCCAGCCCATCGAGCGCAGCCTTCACACTGCCAGCCCATCAGGAGTCTCGCTGAATCCTGATGAGGTATATCAGTTTCTGCTCGAAGCACTGCCGATGCTGGAACAAAATCAATTTGGCGTTCTGGTGCCGAACTGGTGGCAGCGAGCCGGGCGACTTAAAGCGAAAGTCAGCCTTGAGGGAGCCGATACGAAAGAGCCGACCGGCTTTCTCGGCATGGACTCACTAGCTCGCTACAAGTGGGAGCTTTCACTTGGCGGAGAGCCGATCAGTCGTCAGGAGTTCGAAGAGTTGGTCGCGCTCAAACAGCCGCTGGTCCGTTATAGGGGGCAGTGGGTGGCGCTCGATCCAGATCATGTGGAGTCCGCACTGCGCTTCTTTGAGAAGCAATCCCAAACAGGCGAGATGGATATGCTTGATGCTCTCAAGCTGTCCGCTGGGGCGACAGATAGCATGGTCGAGGGAATTGAGATCGAGTCAATCGAGGTGAATGGTTGGCTGCAGAACTTACTGCAACGGCTGCGCGATCCAGCACAGAACACCCCTCCGTCGATCCCAGACTCGATGCACGCAACGCTCCGCCACTATCAGGTGCGCGGGTTCGGCTGGATTGCGCAGATGCGTGAGATGGGGTTGGGCGCGTGTTTGGCAGACGATATGGGGTTGGGGAAGACTCCACAGACCATAACTCTGTGGCTGCACGAGCGAGATCACCTCGGCATCAGCCGACCCGCATTGCTCGTCTGTCCCACATCGGTGATCGGTAACTGGCGGCACGAGCTTCAGCGCTTCGCCCCCTCGCTCCGTGTCATGGCACATCACGGGCCGGACCGCCAGCAGGGAGAAGACTTCGCGAAGGCAGTGGAACAGGCCGATGTTGTAATCACCAGCTACCCGCTGCTGGCCCGTGACTGCGAAACGTTCGCCGCTGTTCGCTGGGCGGGAGTAGTGCTGGACGAAGCGCAGAACATCAAGAACCCCTCCACCAGGCAGGCTCAGGCGGCGCGTGCGCTAACCGCAGATCACCGCCTTGCACTGACGGGCACACCAATTGAAAACCGCCTCAGCGAGTTATGGTCGATCATGCAGTTCCTCAATCCCGACTACCTTGGATCGCAGCAGGCATTTCGCAGCAGCTTCGCCATTCCCATCGAGCGCTACAACAGCGTAACGGCAGCCGAGACGCTTAAGCAGTTGGTCAACCCGTTCATTCTGCGGCGCGTCAAGACCGATCCGAACATCATCTCTGATCTGCCTGAGAAGTTTGAAAACAAAGTCTACTGCACGCTGACGACAGAGCAAGCGACGCTGTATGAAGCCGTAGTAAAGGAAGAGTTGGAAGCGATCCAGAGCGCAGAAGATCAGATACACCGTCAGGGAAACGTCCTGCGAATGCTCACCCGCCTGAAACAGGTCTGTAATCATCCGGCACATTTCCTGAAGGAAGCAGGTCAGGATGGTGTTACCGATTTGCGAGGGCGAAGCGGCAAGCTCAACCGGCTCACCGAAATGCTAGAAGAATTGATCGATGCAGGGGACAGTGCCTTAATTTTTACTCAGTACGCGCAGATGGGTCATCTGCTTCAGCCCTATCTTGAGGAATCGCTGGGCAGCGAGATTCTGTTCCTGCACGGCGGCACGCCATCGCAGCAGCGCGAAGAGATTATCCAGCGTTTTCAGGCTCCGCACGGACCAGCGCTCTTCATCCTCTCATTGAAGGCAGGCGGCACGGGCTTGAATCTGACACGCGCCAATCATGTGTTTCACTTTGACCGGTGGTACAACCCGGCAGTGGAGAATCAGGCAACAGACCGTGCTTTCCGCATCGGGCAGACCAAGAATGTGCAGGTGCATAAGTACATTTGTCTAGGTACGCTGGAAGAGCGCATCGACCAGATGATCGAGCACAAGAAAGCGCTGGCCGACAGCATCGTCGGAGCAGGTGAAAACTGGATTTCGGAGATGAGCGATACTGATCTCCGCGAACTGGTGACACTCCGGCGGGATGCTGTAGAGGAAGGGGACTGACAATGCCCTGGTACGATTGGGAAGACGAGTTCTATGACAACGACTTTGAAGAACAGGAAATCACGCCTGATGCCCTTGTGCTTGAAGGACCGCTGTATGCCAGGAGCAAACGAGGCCCAATCGGCTCAACATGGTGGGGGCAGCAATGGGTTGCTGCGATGCAAAAGCTCGGTGGCAGTCGGCTGGATCGGGGTAAGAGTTATGCCCGCAATGGCAAAGTGCTGAACCTGACTATTCAGTACGGCTTGGCTTTTGGCAAGGTGAAGGGATCGTGGTCACAGCCTTATCAATCCGGCATCTGGCTGCGCATTCTGGATGACAGCCAATGGGAAGAGGCAATTGACTCGCTGGCAGAGCAGGCAATCTACGCCGCAAAGTTGCTTGCTGGAGAGATGCCGGGCGATATTGAAGGTATATTTCAAGGTCTGGGCTTCTCTCTCTTTCCGCGCAATTGGAAGGACATAGAATTTGAGTGTTCTTGTCCCGACTATGGTGATCCGTGTAAGCACGCAGCCGCGATATATTATCTGATTGCCGAGCAGCTTGATGCCGACCCGTTTATGCTCTTTCATTTGCGTGGGCGCACCCGCGAGCAAATGCTTGCTGGGCTGCGCCGCCGCCGGGGGGTGCGGCCCAGGTCAGAAACGGATGTGCCGGAGGCGGCCAGCCCGGCACCGCCTCTTGGTGTTGATCTCGCCAACTTCTGGATAGGAGATTCAACCCAGCTGATTCGGTCGGCTCCCGTCGTGCCGTCACAGCCTCCTCTGTTATTGCAGCTTGGCAGTCCCCCAGATAACACCGAGGCAGGGCTGCGAGCAATTTACGATAGGGTGTCTCACGAAGCATTAGTGTGGCTGGGTGCGGATGATCTGCCTGAATGAAGGAGTTGCTGCATGGACATGAGCGATATTCCCCTGATTCCTGATCCCTGAAAGCGGTTGGAAGAGATTTTGGTCGATGCTTATGGGGAATATGAGCAGCTTACCGCCTTCGAGACATACATGGGTGACGTTCTGGATGTGCCATTCAAGGCAGTATGGCGCGACCCGGATGAGCCGGGTCACGCGGAACGGATTAAGGTGCTGGGCGTTATCTCTGGCGCTGATGAGCGCAAAGGTGTAATGCTTTCGGTGGAACGAAAGGGTAAGCCTCGTAGAGTAGAAGCTGATCAAGTTTGGGTGGATGACCTCAACGACAGAAATGCGATCATTTTGAGTGACTATCGTGCTTGGTGGCAGATAAACGGGGCATACCTCTAGAAAGCGGCTGAGATGATGAATGCCACTTTGAAGATTACCAGCGAGCAAATTCGCCAGCGCGCCACTGCCAAGAGCTTCACCGGCGGGGAGAGCTACTTGAGGTCGGGCGCTGTGTACGACAAGGTGCGCCGTGAGAATCAGCTTGCGGCGCGATGTCGGGGATCATCTGGCGGGCCATACCGGGTTCAGGCACTGTTCAACGCACAGGGGAATCTCCAAACTACATCCTGCTCCTGCCCTTACGACTATGGTGGAGATTGCAAGCATATCGTTGCCGTGTTGCTTGCCTATATCGATTCGCCCGCCGCCTTCGAGGTCCGCGGCTCTATCGAGGATACCCTAATAGAGCGCAGCAAAGAGGAGCTTGTAGGCCTGATTAAAGAAATGCTTCAACGCGCTCCTGAGCTAGAAATTCTGGTGAATCGTCCCATGCCAGGACAGCGTCGGGGACCAATTGATGTTTCATCCTATCGTGCAGAACTGCGTGAGGTTATCTCCAGTGAAGATCGCTGGGATTAT
Source organism: Chloroflexota bacterium (assembly GCA_024643825.1). GTDB lineage: Bacteria > Chloroflexota > Anaerolineae > Aggregatilineales > UBA3940 > JAHEME01. The sequence goes on from JAHEME010000087.1 coordinate 3,961, forward strand.
TATGATGAGGGTGATGGTATCGGCTCAGTCGTATCATCAATCTGTAAAACAGCTTCCGAGTTTACAGAACATGAAGACTGGGAAAGTGCCCTAGCAATATATGAGGTCATCCTTCAGGAGTCGCTCGAAGCCTCATATGACGAACTTGCCTATGACGATGATTTCTGGGAGGCATTCAACGAAGTGCTTGAAGGAATCGTTGATGCGCTTGCACACGCAGAGGTGTCGGCAGATGATCGGCTGCGAAAAACAGCGCTGTTTGCCTTGCTGAATGCAGAGATCTGGGACATCAATATGGGAGGAGTTGGCACAACGGATGGTGTCGAGATTGTCGAAACAATTCTGCAATACGCCCGCGCAGATGACATCGAGAAGATTCGCAAAGTTGTTGAGCACTCTCGCAGCCAGAAATCCGGCAAGTGGGCCTCTGAGTACTTCAACAATCTCCTGCTGAATTTGAATGTTGTCGATGGAGCCGATCCGGAAACAGTGCTGGACTGGATGCTTGAACAGGAGATGTATCGAGCAGTACTTGGTAAACTGATGGAACTCGGGCGGCATGATGAGGCAATCAAGCTTGTCGAAGACCATCTGACACAGCCCTATGAGAGACTCGAGGCCGTCAAGTTACTCTCAACCCAGGGGCAGACTGAAGCCGCAATTCGCCTCGCAGAAGATACACTCAAGAGGGACTTTTATCATGGACTGGTTGATTGGCTCCTTGACCAGTATCAACAGCGAGGCGATCAGAAGTCACGGGTTCGTCTTCTTCAACGCAGGCTGCAAGAGAGGCCTTCGCTCGATACCTATCAGGCACTAAAGCAGGCGGCCCAAGCAGTTGATCGCTGGGAACAACTGCGCCCGGAGACGATTCAGTTGCTAAGCCGGGATACCGCTACGCTCATCCGCGTCTACCTCAGCGAGCAGGAATGGGATGCAGCATGGCAAGCGCTCGAAAGTAGTTCCAAGAATCTATATGGCACATATGGCATTGAGCTTGAAGTCGCCGACGCGACACGATTTACGCGTCCGCACAAGGCACTGGATGTGTATCTTAGACAAGCAAGGTTCAATATTGATCAGCGCAGCCGGGACAACTATCAACAGGCGGCACATCAGTTGGCAAATATGAAGGAGATTTACTTACAGCTCGGAGAGGCTGCCGAATGGGAGAAGCTGATTGCATCAATCAAAACAGACTTCAAACGGCTGCCTGCGCTGCAGGATGAACTGCGTCGGGCGAAGCTGTAGGAAACTGCATATTTTCCAATCGTCCTATACTGGATTCGAACCACCCCAAGCACGAAAAAGGCCCTTTCACACATGTGGAAGGGCCTTTCTGACCTCAAGGCTCATCAGACTGGATCTGTTTCGAACCACCCTATCTCTTGATAAAGGGTGTATAGCCAGTTACTGCCGATGATAATACGCTTGGCGGCAATTTGCAACCGGTTTTGAAACCTATTTCTGAAACTGAGGTATCAATAGGCCAGAGTCAAAGACGGTATCTGCGGTTGGTTTACAAATATGGCAAAATGTTATAGTATGTAAACAACGAAGTATGCAGGAGGGCGATATGAGTGGTATTGGAGAAAGATTGAAATTGGCTCGCCGGATTGCTCAGATGAGCCAGCAGGAATTGGGGGATCAATCGGATGTTAGCAAGATGGCAATCTCGAAATACGAGAACAACCAGATGATGCCCGGCTCAGAGGTACTGGCACGACTGGCTGAAGCGCTGAATGTCCGCATCGAGTTTCTGCTGCGACAGCCTACTGATCTGTCCATCCAGCCAACCTACCGAAAACATGCGGCAATGAGCGCCAAAGCGGAAGAGGCAGTCGTTGCCGAAATTCAGGAATGGCTCGAACGCTACCAGACAGTAGAGTCCTTCTTCCCTAAGGACGAGAGGGGTATCTTTGCCTTTCCCAACAAGTTCCCCTATCAGGTGAACAGCCTTGAAGAGGTCGAGACTGCTGCTGAAGCGCTGCGTCGAGCATGGCAACTTGGCACGGATGCCACCCAGAACCTGACCGAGATGCTGGAGACACACGGGATCAAGGTAGGTCTGGTAAAGGGCGACGAGCATTTTGATGCCTGTACCTTTTGGGTCAACGAGGCGTTGCCCGTGATCGCTGCAAAGCAGAGTGCGCCCGGGGATCGCCAGCGCTTCAGCTTGGCTCATGAATTGGGACACCTCATGTTGGAGGTCGGGCCAGATGTCGACGAGGAGCAAGCCGCGAA
>JAHEME010000087.1:6214-8929 GCA_024643825.1 Chloroflexota bacterium
GAATCGCTTTGCTGGAGCCTTCCTTGTCCCAGCGGATGTCGCGCGGAGAGAGCTTGGACACAGCCGCCACTCACTGGATCCAGTCGAACTGCTAATGCTGAAGCAGAAGTATGGCATGAGTATGAATGCCTGGGTCATCCGTGCGCGCGATCTGAGGATACTCAGCGCGCAGGATGCGGATGCAATCAGGCAGGAGTTCAGCCAGAGGGGGTGGCGGAATGAGGAACCCGGCCTGCCTCTCGCTACCGAGCAACCCGGCAGGATGACCCGGCTGGCCCGTCGCTTGGTTGCCGAAGATGTGATTTCGCGTGCGCGAGCAGCAGAACTGTTGGGTGAGCGCCTGATGCTTTCCGTGAAAGAACAGCAAGATGCGCTTGCCCTGCATCGTTGATGCAGCGTACTAATCGATCTCAGCAAAGGCGGGATTCTGCCGCTGCTGTTCGAATTCCCGCTCCAGCCACACGTTCCCGATCTGGTGCTGGACGAGATGATCGAGCCAGACAGAATTTCATTGTTGAATTTGGGTCTGGGACGCGCAGAGATGACACCCGATCAACTTATCGAGGCAGCACGGATGCAGGCAGTCGATGGACGGCTGTCCATCGGAGATTGCGCCGCGCTGATCACTGCCCGAGATCTTGGCATGACGCTCCTTACGGGCGATCAGCGACTACGGAAGCGGGCGGAAGAAACCGGTGTTACAGGTCATGGCGTACTCTGGATTCTTGATCAGGTTGAAGCGGCAGGCCTGCTGACTGGCCCGGAGCTTGCTGGTGTACTGCGTACGATCCTGCTGGAAGGGGCGCGTCTGCCCGCCACTGAATGCGCAATGCGCTTAAGCCGATGGGAGCCACCACAATAGGTTATGCCAGGCGGAGGATACTGTGAAGAAGAGACCGCGTAAGCAATGGGTATACAGTCCAAAGAGCGGACCAAAGCCCACTATATCTGAACCTCTCAAACAGGAAGTCGCCGATCGCTGCAATACTCTTGTAGATACAGTGCTAAAACCTCAGCGCATTCATCCCCCGTTTGACGACACGCGCTTCAGCTATATCGTCGATCTCTCAACTAAGTGGTATCACAGCTTCTTCTATTTCTGCGCCACCTATCGATGCCCGGCACCAGAATGCATTTCAGAGTTTTTCGAGGTGAAGTTCACTCGACTGGAATACGCAGGTAGTGAGCATTTCAATCTGGCCTACATGCGACATACCGGCAAGTGGCAAGAGGTTTTCCAAGGATTGACCCTTGATGAATGTCTCACGACCATCGAGGAGATGCCTGTGTTCTGGCCTTAAGGGTTCCGGCATGGCAAAGTTATGGTACATCATAAAGATGTACCTCAGAACGCACTAGCGGAATGAACTGATTGCTGATATCAGGGTGATCTACGCTCGTATAGAGGCAGTACATGATATAAAACGCCTCAATAAAACTTGATAAGGGATATTGCGATGCCACAGAAGTCCGCCCTAACAATCAGCGAAGCAATTCAAATTGCCCTTCGTGGATTAGACCAACCAATCGAAAAGAACGCCCTGATTGATCAGGTGCTTGAAATACGCCCTAGCAGCGCAAAATCGGCCCGTGATTCAATCAGCAATGCTTTGCGATGGGATATGCGTGACGAGGCTTTACGGCTTGAGGATGGGCGAATCCTCCCGACAAGACTTGCGATGCAAAATGTACGCTTTCGGATTCCGTTAACTAAAGAAGTCATTGATCTCGGCAAGCTGCCTGTGTCACCGGGCTTCTTCCCACTCATTTTAGGCTTCAGTGATCCATATGCTGTCCCGCTGCAATCAAATAACTTCCTTCTGCGCGATGTGCAAGGCAATCCCATTCCGAACGCGCTAACCTCCGTTGAAGTGACCATGGAGAGCGGCATTCCCGGTCTAGCATCCCATACCGCAAAGGTGACAGCGTTTGATCTCTCTGCGTGGCTCAAAACAAACAGTGCCTCCTCCGGCGATTCGGTTCTAGTTACGATTGATGTTGGGGATAAGCGATATTACACACTGATGCTAGAGTCTGCTGCAGAAAAGCAGGTTGATCTTGTAGAGCAGCAGAATGCACCTCTCGCTGAGAAAATCTATCAAATGGTTGGTAAGCAGGATACAGATTTCGCTTGGACATCCGAGATTATTCGTACGGCATATGCTCATCTGCATCAGGCTATGATCGAGTATCCAGGGGATCACTGGTTGGAAGCCATTGAAGCGGATGGTCGGGTGTCATACAGCGATTACCGAATGCTGTACCTCTCACGATATATGGGAGAATCGGAATATGAACCCGATGGCTATGAAGGCGAGGCCGAAGTTCATGTCCCAGATGAGTCAAAGGGAAACATGATCTACGTCTTCAAAGCAACACTGCCATACAAGAAAAATATATGGCGCAGGCTGGAGTTACGAGGTAAAGACACCCTCGGTGATTTTGATGAACTGATGCACACCGCCTTCAATCATGATTACGATCATCTGAGTGAGTTCCGTGTCAAGCCAAAGGATCGCGGCAAGCGTGCTCGGTGGGAAGGCTTTGGCCCCCACATCCCATTTGAGGGGTCAGCCGCTGATGAGATACAAATCACTCAGTTGGGACTGGACGTGGGAGACACGCTGAACTATGTGTATGATTTTGGCGACTGGATTGAACACAACATCACTCTTGAAGAAATCAAACCATCTCAGCCCGGCACCACATATCCGC
>JAHEME010000702.1 GCA_024643825.1 Chloroflexota bacterium
AACCATGTCTCCCATCCAACATCGCGAGGTGAGGTTCCTCGCCCCAAAACGCGAGTGCACCGCTGGGTTCCTTCATTTGACAAAGACTGAGATCAGTGCCAATATGACCTATATTGAAATCGATGATTCAGTGATCTGCGGGAGCCACCATGAAACGGAAACTACAACATAGTCGCGGGTACAAGCTGGTTACTGTGATTTTCGTGGCAGTCATTCTTGTCGGGGTGTTGGGTGCCGCCCGGCCTGTGCTGGCAAATGAAACTCCCGATATGACCGACAAGGAGTTCTGTGCATTTCTGGCGCAGGTAGGGGGCGAGTCTGGCACAGCACTGGCGGCAGCTTTTCAGGACTTTCTGGATATCTATGGAGGAAGCACGTTCAAGGGGGCGAATACCAGCTATCTGGTATATCTTGGTGAGTTCCAGGGACATAAGATATTCTGGAAGCTATCCGTTGGGGACAAAGTCGCTCCTCCAGATTTGTTTGAATTCACCCTCCGCCTCTATTCACCAGACTGCGTGGCAGAGCCAGTCGCCCCGGCGATCTTCCTCTCGGATGTGTGCGAACCGAACAACGGCTTCAGCAGCGATGGCTGGCAGACGTGGAACACTGACACACCCGGCGCGAAGCTGTATTACGGTGCTAGCGCTGACGGCCCCTGGTCAACGCTTGAGATCAACGGCGCACCCTGGGCGCTGAGTGAGGCCAACCTCACGGCGATGGCGTCGGCGGCAGGCCTGACCAGCTACGACGATTTGTGGGTCAAAGCAGGCGAGACCGGAAACCCAGTCAATGTCGGATCCGCCATCCGTGATCGCGCCGCCCATATGGACGCGCTCTGCGGCGAATAATCATTCCTGCATCACAATCTCTGCTTTCCGGCGGGGCGCTGAATGCGCCCCGCTTTTGCGTTGTGACCGTCTCGCGTATAGTATTCTCCAGTGCAGAATCGGAGGGTGAGCATGAACGCATCATTGTTTCTCAGCACACTTCGGCCCGGTATCGCGCGGGCCATGCTCGGCGCAGATGGTCGCTGGACGGTTGCGGATCGTCTGCCGGGCATTGACGTTCGCTGCTTCGCTGCTGACCCTCACCACCCTGCCGTGATCCTTGCCGGGACGCAGGGCAGCGGCCTGCTGCGTTCTTCCGATTACGGGGCATCGTGGGAGGGGGCGGGCTTCGATGAGCAGACCATTAAGTCGATCACCTTTAGCCCTGTGCAGGATGGCCTCGTATTCGCGGGGGTGAAACCGCCAGGAGTGTGGCGTTCCGACGATGGCGGCGAGACATGGGCTGAGTGCTCTTCCTTCCAGTCGATCCCCTCATTGCCCGAGTGGTGGTCGCCCGCCGAGCCTCCAGGAACCGCCTACGTGCAGGCGATCACGGCTTCGCCTGCCGATCCGAATGTCGTGCTGGCGGGGGTTGAGTTCGGCGCGGTTGTCTATAGCAGCGATGGCGGGGACACCTGGACTGACCATCGCGACGATGCCATTCACGACTGCCACACGCTGACGTTCCATTCATCCAATCCGAAGTATGCCTATCAGGGCGGGGGCAGTGGGCGCGGTGGCGCGATCAGCCGCGACGGGGGGCGCACCTGGTCACAGCCTGCACGCGGATTGGATCGCCACTATGGATGGGCGGTAGCCGCCGATCCCGCTGACCCGGAAGTCTGGTATGTCAGCGTCTCGCCGGGGCCGCATGTTGCCCACGCTATCGGAACCGCCAACGCTGCCATCTTCCGCAGCCGTGATAGAGGTCGCTGGCAGAAGCTCGGCGGCGGCCTTCCCGACCCGATCCCCAATATGCCCTACGCCCTCCGCACCGATCCCGCCGCGCCCGGTCATCTCTACGCGGGCCTCCGTAACGGAGATATCTGGCACTCCACCGATCACGGCGATTCCTGGAACCAGCTCCCGATTCAACTGGGCAAGATCGATCACGCCCTGCTGATGTTGACCGGATAGCTTCGGTAGACTTCAGCAGCGGTTTCTCCTCTCCCTCAATGCAGAGAAGAGACCGCTTTTCTGGGGACGAGGAAGGTTACTCCCCCATCCGCCACAGCGCGATCCCGCAGGCAATTGGCCCCGCCGCCATGATCGCGTTCAGCACGATGGCCCACACACTGTTTACATCGATGGATAGCAGCCCCGCCATCGGCATGCTGATCAGCATCACCAGCCCCACCCACCAGGGAAATTCCTCGGCGATCAGTATGGAGACCGCAAAGATCATGTACCCCGCTGCACCCAGTAGGTACGCTTCCAGGAAGCCCTGCCCCAGCAGCCCCCAGGCCGGGTCGCGGAAGTTGGCATCCAGCAGCAGCGGGTTGATATTGCCGATGTAGGGCGAAACGTACGCATACGCCCAATTTGCACTCAGCGAAAGCGATAATCCCGCGAATCCCAGCAGAAAGGCGCTCAGCCCGAACCAC
>JAHEME010000703.1 GCA_024643825.1 Chloroflexota bacterium
TCTCTCAGAGTCATATTCTTCTTGGACTTTCAACAGATGTCCGTAATGCAGATGGGGCAAATCCATGGTTTCTATGACATGCCTGAGATGCAGCCGCAGGAGGAACGTGCGGTTGAGTTTGTGTTACCTGAATTGCCAGTGGGGTTTCATCAGCTTTCCTATGTTCTCGTAGCAGACCCGGAAAGCGTCTCAACGGATCAGGGGTATCGTGTGGCCCAACAGAGCTCATTCCAGGAACATCGCTATGATCTGTGGGTTGGCATCGCCGCACCATCGGAGAATGTGCCAGTGTTTGAGGACATGGAGGTTGGTGAGGCAGCGATCAGCCGGGTGGGCGATATGGATCTGGTTCTGTCCGCAGCGTCAGAAACGAATGAGGCTTTGCAATCCCTGAGAATGATCTTGGGTGAAACTCGCTGCCTGCCCTTACGGCTATACAACTGTGGGGTGGAGTGTCGCAAGGAAAAGCTGTTCCAACACAAGTGTATATCTCAACGATGTAACTTATGAGACATACGGAACAAAATATGTTGTATTTGACGAAGTCCTGTTTATCGACTAAGTGTTTGACCAAATTTTCTCGGTCAAACCTATGGTTTCACGGAAGGCTTTTTTAATGATTTCTAGTGAAACGTGTAGGAGCAAATAACAAAATGAACTTGAGAAGAATAAGTGAAATTCTCGTACCCTCAATTGTCATCACTGCCGTGATTGTGTTAATTGTCGCCAATCAAACAGCCCAGTCTGCTTCAATCAACCAGGCTTCCAACACCAACGAAAAGCTGGTTGTCGACCAGCAATCAGAAACTGCATCATTGACTCTTGCACCGATTGCGGCAGACGCCCAGCTTACCAGCCAATCCTCCATTGAGGAAATCCAGCAGGCATTGCAGAGTGCCCATCTCCGCTATAACACATTGCATCTGGTCATGATCACTGAGGAAATGAACGGAGACATTAGCACCGACGAAGTCTGGTTATCCCAACCGCTGAGGAGCTTTCGGCATACCAAAACTCTTAATTTCAGCGGGGAAGTTCCTGCTAAGTTTGTGACAGTTAGCGATGGCATCTTCACAAATATGTTTATCCCTGAAGCAGGTAGGAATGCGCTGGTTCCAGCGAACACGGATCAGGGTAGTCTTTCGACAGTAGAAAGTGCGCCGAGTGATGTGCCTGTAATCGTGCCCAACTGGTTTGAATCAAGGGCGCCCACTGTTGGTTTGCTCATTATGCCTGGAGACTTCGCACGAATCGAAATAGCAAACTCAAACTCTGATGTTTCCATCCTTGGCGAGGATGTGTACCTGGATAGATCAACTGTGATGCTCCGCATCCTTTCTCCCGAAGCCGGGGGATACAATCTCTGGGTCGATGCCAGCACAGGGATTATTCTGAGAGCAGAACGTATCGCTTTCGATGGAGTGATCACATATAGCTTCACAATCACTCAGCTAGAGATCAACCCTGATATTGACTCCACTATGTTCTATGTGGATCACACCGCCTACGATCCTCAACTACTTAATGATTTGCGTCCACCAGGAGGGTAAACCAAGCTAATCCCCTGCAACCAATAGCGGCAGCATTCGAGAAAGTGGCGGGGAGTCCACGCTTCATAGCCGAGATATACTGAAAACGGTCACAAACTTCGCTCTTTCAAGGAACGAAAAACTGTGGTTAGTGCCCGCGCGCAGTATAGCATTCGAGGAGATTCCCTACATTACCCCAGCGACCTCTCAATCCGCCACGCGGAGATCGTGAAGATCGCGGCTGGCGACTGCCGCCACGACTCCATTGCTCGATGCGTGGATGGCGGGGATCACGCGCTTCCTGCCGATGTTGGCAGTGCTGAGTATCCCCCAGCGGATTTGATTCATGGATGGCCTCGTAGAGATAGGTGGTCAGTGTTTGCCGTGACGAGTGCGTCAGCGTTCGAGGAGACTCAGGGGATTACTCCGATCTGGTCTGCTGCATCCGGGCCGTCTGCCAGCTTGAAGCCGCCCCGCCGATCAGCCCGGCGAGCGCCCAACCTATCGACCATGTGGGGCGCAGCGGGACGCGGTTGCCGAATAGAACCATCTGCACCTGCGTATTCAGATGATAACCAAAAATCCACGCGCCCAACCAGGCAGCGATCCAGACGGCGATCAGGATGCCCGTTTGCCGGAGGGTTCGCTTCCCGACGCGCCGCAGGGCGAATTCCATGATCGCCCCGCTGATCGCGCCTCCCAGCAGCCACTGGATAATTCCGGCAGTGTAGTAGCGGTCAAACACGGGATTCAGGATCACGTTGTAGGCGAAGTGCATCGCCAACCAGCCGAGCGCCCATCCCCCGATCAGCATCCACACCACCCGCCGCGAGAGAGCGCGACTGCTCACACGCTGAATGCCGAGGAGTGTCACCGCGCCACCCAACGCGCCAGAGAGAGCCAT
>JAHEME010000704.1 GCA_024643825.1 Chloroflexota bacterium
GTGGACGAGCGTGGATATGCAACGTGCACTAATTGCCGAGCAATAGCGAGTTTCAAGTTCGGTCACGTAGCCTAGGGCATATCTGGTGATTCTTGTCAAGAGTTCCTGATGTAGATTGAATTGAAAATAGCTCATGCCGCGGCGGCTTCTGGAGCAGCGACGTATTTCTGTTAGGCATCCAAAGTCACCGCGAACTAGACGGGAACATGGATCTTAGTCTTTCACTTTGACTACTTCGCTTTGAGTTTCTCAGTTTGTGCGTCTAGGAATTTGCTTGCCTTCCAGAGGAATAGCACTACTGCTCCTACGACTATTGCGCCCAACACTGTTCGAACTATCAGACCAGTGAAGAGCAAACCTACTGCAGCTGGCATCTCAACCACCTCTACCGCGGCAGTCGTGTTTTGCCATAAAAGGGATTGTGGATGAATCATACAGTTCAGACTTCAAGAAACGTGTTCGCGTTTTTGGAGGGGCATCATTCATTTTTCATTCTCCTGCCGGTTTTGCTTTTGTTGAGTTCACGTTCAAGCCTTCTTTCTTCTCGTTCCACGTAGTCAAAACCAGTCTTGACCAGGCTTCCAAGCATTGGCCCAAAAACGAAAACTAACGCTGAAACAACAGCCCCAACTGAGACGAAGGCGAAAAGTGACGCGAAGATCTTCCCCGCATCAGTCTTCGGCGATGCTGTAGGGCCCTGGGCGGTTGCGATAAGGCTAATGAAGTAGAAGGAGTCAACATATCCCCATCCTTCAATAATGTGCATAGCTTCCGTGCCGACGGCCAAGACTGCAACTACTACAGCGATCGAATAGAGCGTCTTCCACTTGAACGGGGAAAGAGGATGCCTAAGAATTCTGACGATCCTTTGTTTCAAAATGCATCGTCTCTATGCCATGTCGCCTAGAGATGATGGCGGTTCATCTTGAATATGTAATCCTTTCCTGATCAGTACATCCAAAGGCAGAGCTCTAGGGTAATTCGACGGCGCTTCCCAACTGTTTGGGAAGAACCAATGCGAGTAGCCCTGCAGCGAGTGCAAATCCTGCGAAGAGATAGAAAGCTGATTGCAACCCTAACAGGTCTGCCGCGCTGCCGAAGCCCAGAGCCGCCAGTCCTCCTACTCCGATGGAAAATCCCAGCATCAACCCTGCAACCGCACCCACGCTGTTCGGAGCCGCCTCGGACGCCGTCGCGACAATAACGGACCAGCTTCCATAAAGCACGCCCCCTGAAGCAGCCAAGAACAGCATAGATGCTAGTCCGCTCGTCATCAGAAAACCATAGAATAGACTGGCTCCCATCAACAGCGAGAACACTATCACGGGCTTCCTCCCGATGCGATCCGAAATGTGTCCACCGACAATTTGACCTATTACGCCAACCCCGAGCCAGATTGATGCAACACCTGTAGCAAGGAGAAGAGATTCGCCCTTGGCCACAAGGTATAGTGGAAGGAATGTAACAGCTGCCTGTACGGTTGTGGACCGGAGAGCCGTGATCGCTGCCAACATACCTACTAGACGCTTGTTTGCCGGTTGACCTGTTATTCTTACGGTCTGACCGCCCTTTTCGATTGCATGAACTTTGAGAAGCATTACTGAGGTCACGAGGCCTATTGGCAATAGCACTATCGTGCCTTTCAGGCCCATTGTGGTGACCAGACCGCCTGCCACGATCGGGCCCAGGAAGAATCCTGCATTACCTCCAGAAATGAAGACTCCCATCGATTCGCCTCTCGATTTTGTACTTGACCTTGCCACGGTGGAGAAGGCGGGAGGGTGGAAGGCCGCTGTGCCAAGTCCTGCCGTTCCTAGCAGGAATAGGAGAATCACGTAGTTCGGTGAGAAGCCTGACAGGCTCATGCCGATGCAGTTCAACGCCAATCCTCCCTCAAGAAGCCATGTCGCCTGCGTCCGATCGAACCATCGGCCCAGCAAAGGTTGGATCAATGATGAAGTCACACTGAAGATCATTGCCGCCAGGCCGGCCAGCATGTATGATAGGTCGAATGAAACCGTGAGGATTGGCAGCAAGCCTGAGAGTAGATTTGAGAATGTGTCGTTGACCATATGACCTAGAGCTAGTAGCAACGAGGAATGCTTCGACCGACACAGCCTCCGTAGACTCTGAACTCATCGAGCAATTCATTTTCCACGTTTTAGGTTTGTGAAAGGAGGCTGAGCGCAATCAGGGCCCTATTTCTCAAGCGCATTAATCTCGTACTCTAAGCCGAACTATATTCAAGGAACGCGAATGTTCTGCAGTAGTCCTGCCAGAATTGCTGCCACAAGAATCGCTGGCAACATGTTTCCCACCCTGATCTTGGCTACCTGAAGGATGTTAAGTGCAATCCCGAGGATGAGCAGTCCACCAGTTGCAGTCATCTCATTCACGATGGTTGTTGTGAGATATGGTTCGAGCAGGGAAGC